>JBGSTP010000225.1:0-32923 GCA_041736515.1 Pirellulaceae bacterium | reverse complement strand
AGGCCAACCAACCGTCGCGCCAATCGCTCCATTCTCGGGTAAGCATCAGAGAGCTAATTGCGCCCGTTCCATCGTCAGCTACAAAGTAACTAACTTCGTCGCCTTGCTGGAGTCCGCGAGCCACACCACGCTCGACAATTTCCCTCCGCAACTCCTTAGCTTCGGTCTCGCGTGCAATTGCACAGTTGAATTCCACGAGAGCGGCGATGTCTGATGAATTTGCTTTGCGAATCGTCCAACTCAAAATGCAATCCTAAATATAAAAAAGGGATAACGTCGTCGCGAAGCTGACATGGGTAAGCGTTGTGGCCTAGTGGTTCCCCGCATGGCACTGGAATTCACTGCGTGGGCGTAATGCGTTTAGCGTGTTCTATCGATGCTATTCTAACTTCCCGGTGCAAGCCATTGTGCGCGATTGGCGGAACGAAGCGGGGTGTCTTCGTCGGGACCCTGCGTACAGTCTTGCTGCGAGCAAAATTGCAAAAGCGGTACCGATACCGATGGAACTCCACTGGTAAAAAGTAAGGCCACTAGAAACGACCAATTCTGGCCTAAGAAACTCGCTGAAGAAGCGGAACGCCGCATAAGCGCAAAGATAAATTGGCATCCAATTACCGGAGAGGTTCAGCGGTTTCCTATGCTTGGGGCTCTGCTGCGAAGCCCAAGCCACAAGCGAGAAAGTCACGTGAAAAAGGATCTCGTAGAGTTGTGAAGGATGGCGCAGTAGCGACCCGCCATCTGCGGCTGTGACAAATCGCATGCCCCATGTTTGATCTGTGGCAATGCCATAACAACATCCGTACATCAAACACCCTACCCGACCGATGGCAATGGCAATGGCAATGGCAACCGGTACAACGAATGAATCTCCCGTAGACAAGTTGACGCGAAAGGACCACTTGGCAATTTCGACTCCAACATAGCCGCCAGCCAATCCCCAAAGAATCGTTTTGCCATCGCTGAGCCAAGCGGCGAGTGCACCGTCGTCCGGATTAGCGCCCAAGACAAACGGAAGTTTGGACGCAAAGGTGGCACCAATCAGTCCACCCAGGGCGATGCCGATTTTTCCATTACGATCGATGGCCAGGCATTGTTGCCTACGACGCAACAGAACGGCCGCCACTGCGGAAGCGATAACCATAAACGCCACATAGGCTATGCGAGATCCGCTCATTTAGTGCTGTTCCGGGGGGGCCGGGCTCGACGGTGGAGTCGACTGTCGACGCAAGCGAATAAGGCATGCAAGCATTAGCAAAATGGACAAAAATGCAAATACGGAGCCGAATAGAACCCCAGTGTTTTGCGGCCCATGTCCGTTGGAGCCAAGCAGGGGCGTTGTGAGCATTGAACTCACTGTGCAAACGGGGATGTAGAGGAGATACGCGGGTATGCTCAGCAGCAATGCCTTGAAGGCTGCAACTCCAATCGAAGTTCGACTGACTTTGGTGTCTTCCAGATAAATGACAAACGTTAGAAACCAACCGACGGCAGGTGCTCCGAAGATTAGCACTGGCGATCCATCCAAATTCAACATGCACAGGGCGACCAACGCACCAAAGAAGCTGGCTAACAAGGCCGCGATTCCCAGTTCCTTCGCGAGGGACGGACTTGCGTTGGGTCCGCGAGCCTCCACAGGACTTTCTGCTTGTGAGCTTGGCGATTCGTAGGGATTTTCCATGTCTCGATCACTAATCTAGAATCGTCTTCAACTAAAGTACTCAATAACCGCTCTAGCGGCATGGAGAATTGTATGATGCTATTGTAATGAACAAAACGTACCAGTGTGTTCCAACCTGCTAGTGTCAACTCAACCGCTGGCCGCCTAGAATGAACTTCAACACTATAATCTGCAGTCAGGGATATAAGTCAGCATGAAACCAGTTGCCTTCCAGATGCAGTCGCAGACCAAGCTGCTCGCAATTTCAATAATTGTTGCCATCAATTCCTGGCAAGTTGCGAGCCATGCTGTTCAGGCTCAGGAAGCCCAGGAGTCGCCATCACCGACAGCCGAACAACTGCGATTGTTTGAAGCACGCGTTCACAAGGTACTGGTAACAAAGTGCTATGAATGCCATTCGACACAGTCGGCTAAAGTCGAAGGTGGGCTACTTTTGGACTCCCGCGATTCGGTGCGCAGGGGCGGCGACTCCGGACCCGCGGTGGTGCCAGGAAAGCTAGATGAAAGTTTGCTGTTTCAAGCGATCAGTGCTACGAAAGATGGGATGCCACCAGGGCAGCCACTCAGTCAAGAGGCCATTGCAGACATTCGCACCTGGATTGTCGAAGGTGGATTCGATCCGAGAGAACAGGTAGATGCACCTGAGGTTTCTGAGCCAGATTACTCGCAGGATCGCGATTACTGGGCATTTCGACCACTGCAGAGCGTCCTCACGCCGCAGGTCCTAAATTTGAGCTGGCCCAAAGATCCAATCGACAATTTCATACTCGCCAAACTCGAAGATGTCGGACTAACGCCAGCGGCAATTGCCACGCCAGAAGCTATTGTACGGCGAGTGTTTTTTGATCTTATTGGTCTTCCGCCAACGCCGGCTGAGGTTGAAGGGTTTGTGGCCAAACCATCGGAACAAGCCTACCGAGATCTTATCGATAGGTTGCTACAGCGACCGGAGTATGGCGAGCGCTGGGCGCAGCATTGGCTCGATGTGGTACGATACGCCGAGACGGAGGGTTTCGAATACGATCGAACCATGCCTGACATTTGGCGCTATCGCGATTACGTTATACAGGCCTTGAACAGAGACATGCCCTATGATCAGTTTCTAACTGAACAGTTGGCTGGAGATGAAATTGCGCAGCAGGCTTCCAATAGTCGAGAAGCCGAGCTGCGCATTGCTACTGGCTTCTTTCGACTGGGAGCGGTCCGTCGCAACGCAGGGAATCAGAAAGTTGCCAGCAGTCGTAATGAAGTTCTAACAGAACGCACCGACATAATTGGATCAGCAATCCTTGGTCTCACCATCGGCTGCGCGCGTTGTCACGACCACAAATTCGATCCCCTCTCCCAGAAGGATTACTACCGGTTGCAGGCGTTTGTGTCGTCTACTCAGGAAGACAACCGTGCGCTCGATGGCGATGCCGAACAAGCCTTGCAGCTGGTAAGAACAGAGCAGCTAGAAGAAGAAATTGGCAAGTTAAAAGAACTGGTTGCAAACCTCGATGGAGTCGAGGAAGAGAAGGTCAAAGCCAAGATTGTCGCATTAGAAGAACAGGTTCCTAAAAAGGGTCCAACGATTTGTGGGGTCGAGAATGACTTCGCGAACTCTAGTTCGATTCACGTTTTGCGGCGCGGCGATCCAGAGCTGCCCGGGCAACTCGTCCAGGCGAAATTGCCTAGTGTCCTAGACCAATCGCCTGCCAGTGAAATCGCCGCGGACCACCCGCTGCCTAGGACCCAACTGGTACATCAACTATTGAAACTACAATCTGGCTTGATAGCAAGAGTGATCGTAAATCGTGTTTGGCAAAGCCACTTTGGTACTGGTCTGGTAAGTACCGCCAACGATTTTGGAAAGAATGGTTCGGGGGCTTCGCATCCAGAATTGCTGGAACATTTGAGCTTAAGATTTGTTGAGTCCTCTTGGAGCTTAAAGGATTTGCATCGCGCGATTATGTTAAGTGCTACCTATCGAAATGGGTCACAGCCCATGGATGCAGAGATCGTCAGCAAAGTTGATCCCGGCAATCGACTATTGGCGTTTTACCCGCAGCGACGTCTGAGTGGTGAAGAGCTCCGGGATGCGATGTTATCCATTTCCGGACAATTGAACTCGAAATTGGGAGGGGCAAGTGTCACGTTACCCGTCGAGCAAGAGTTGGTCGACCAGCTCTACAGTCCTACAGCATGGGTTGTCAGTAGTGAGCCTGGGCAGCATGCGCGACGTTCAATTTATCTATTCGCCAAGCGAAATTTGAGATTACCGTTTATGGAGGTGTTCGACCAACCCGATGCACAGACCAGTTGCGCCATGCGCGCACAAAGTACCCATGCGCGGCAAGCACTGGAGTTGCTCAATGGTTCGATGACCAATGAATTGGCGGTGCAGTTTGCGAAGAGATTGCGCGTCGAAGCCGGGAGCGATTATGCACAAATCGTCGACTTAGCCTACCGATTGGTAGCATCGCGCGAACCGACGGAACGCGAGATGAGGCTGGCGAACGAATTCTTGGAGGGAGCAAGTTTGACCGAGTTTGCATTGGCAATGTTCAATATCAATGCCTTTCTCTACGTTGACTGAGAAACCGGTTGACTGAGAAACCGGTAGTGATAAGTCTGTTGTGATAAATCGGTTGACTGAAAACTTGCTAGTCATCAGACTTGGGGCGGCTACGGGCTCGGCGATCGAAGAAACTTGGGCCGATTGAAAAACGAGGGCGGGCTGAAAAACATGTTTAAACGTTTAGGTGTGCGCGCTGATCAGCTGTTATCTTGTTTGTCCAGACGCGAGTTGCTGGCTGGTAGCTGCTGTGGGATGGGTACGTTGGCGCTTACCAGTTTGCTACAGCCATCGTCGTCGGCCGCCGACGACCTGCACCGCCAGAGTCCAAAGGCGAAGTCGGTGATCTTTCTGTTTATGGCAGGTGGACCGAGCCACATAGAGACCTTTGATCCCAAGCCTCTTTTGAATCGACTGGACGGTCAGGCACGCCCTGCGCAGTTTGGCGAAGCAAAGTACCAATTCGTTACCAACAATGCAAAGTTGCTTGGGTCTCACGTAAAGTTTCGCAAATATGGGCAGAGTGGGATCGAAGTATCAAGTCTTTTTCCGAATGTTGCCCAATGCATCGACGATATCGCTGTTGTGCGATCTTGTTATGGAGATGTTGTGGTGCATAGTGCGGCGCAGTACGAGCTTTTTTCGGGGCGCGTTATGCCCGGGTTTCCGAGCATGGGATCGTGGATTGCCTACGGTCTTGGCAATGCCAACGAATCGTTGCCGGCGTACGTTGTCATGCCGGATCCAGATGGCGCGTTGGAAGCTGGACGGCCGATGTATATGAACGGCTTTCTTCCCGCAGCGCATCAGCCCATGGTTTTTCGCCCAGGTGAACGTCCCATATTGAATCTGAGTTCTCCCACTCATGTCCAAGCCAGCCAGCGTCAGCGGACGATTCAGTTGATTAACGAACTCAACCAAGCCTCGCTCGCCCGCAGCAACGATGAACTCGAAGCCCGAATTGCCAGCTATGAACTAGCATTCAAAATGCAAACCGATGCACCCGAAGTCTTTGATCTTTCCACAGAAACTCAGGAAACGTTGAATCTATACGGAATCGGCATCGAGCCCACTCATGATTACGGTCGTCGTTGTTTGTTGGCTCGACGACTGGTTGAACGTGGTGTTCGCTTCTCGGTTGTTGTTTCCGGCGGAGGCCCTGGAAACAAGCAGTGGGACGCGCACAAGGACATCGTGGAGAATCATGATCGCATGGCTGGACAGACAGATCGGCCGATAGCTGGCCTGCTACAGGATCTTAAGCGCAGGGGCTTGCTGGATTCAACGCTGGTACTTTGGGGAGGCGAATTCGGCAGGTCTCCCGAGGCGCAGTCAAGCAAGGGACGCGATCATCACAATTTGGGTTTCACGATGTGGATAGCCGGCGGAGGCATTCGCGGAGGGCAAACTGTTGGCGCTACCGACGAAATAGGACTGCGCGCGATCGAAACCCCCTATCACTTCCGCGATATTCACACGACCATACTTCATCAGTTAGGAATCGAGCAGAGCGAACTCACCTTTCCGCATCAGGGACGCGATGAGCGTCTGACCCAAATTCTGGGAAAAGTCATCAAGGAAATAGTTTAACCAACGTCGCTTAGTTGCATCGATTCACCGTAACGCCTGACTGTTTGTTTGCGCAGTTTTTCAAATTCTGGGGCTGCGAGCAGCGGTGGCGATGACGCGGACTCGGTTGCGAGCAACTCTCGTGCTACCTCCCGGGCCAATTCGAGTAACTGTGCATCTTCGACGATATTTGCGATTCGAAGCGGCGGCAAGCCACTCTGGGAAGTTCCCAGCAAATCTCCTGGACCGCGCATTTTGAGATCCATTTCTGCCAGTTCAAAACCATCGCTGCTTTTTTGAAACGCGACTAATCGCTCGTTATCCGTCGCGTCGCAGCTGGCGGCGGCTACGGCGCAGACGAAGCCGCTGTGAGTGCCTCGCGATATGCGGCCTCGAAGTTGATGGAGTTGCGATAATCCCAGTTTATTCGCATCCAGAATGGTCATGACCGTGGCATTGGGGACGTCGATGCCCACTTCGACGACCGTAGTGGAAACCAACACATCGAGTTCTCCGGCTGCGAACTGAGACAAGAGCTCTTCTTTTTCCTGGCTATCGAGGCGACCGTGTAGTAGGCCAAGACGGCGATGGCTGAGTTCCTGCGTGCGCAGTCGTTCATAGCTTCCCACCGCACTGGCCATTTCAGTTTCCTCCGCTTCGGATACTCTAGGTGCAATGACATAGGCTTGTCGACCCGCGGCTAATTGTGCGTCAACGAACTTCCACCAAGAGGGCAGGTTTACGGGAGTGGAAACATAGGTGTTGACTGGTGCGCGCCCGGGTGGTTTTTGGCGAATTGTTGAAACATCCAGATCTCCGAAGGCGGTCATCGCGATCGTGCGTGGAATGGGCGTCGCGCTCAGTACCAAGTAATGAGGCTGGGCGGCTTCGGTGCGCAGTTTGGCCCTTTGGGCGACGCCAAATTTATGTTGTTCATCGACGATCACCAGTCCTAGGTTTTTGAACCGAACATCGTCGGAGAGCAGTGCTTGGGTGCCGACTAACAGATCAATCTCGCCAGCCGCTAAATTGGCAACGATTGCTGAGCGATCGCCGCGCGTCATACTCCCGGTAAGCAGAGCAACCCGCACGCGACTGGAGGCAAGGCTGCGCTGCAGTGTATTGGCATGTTGCCGCGCGAGCACCTCGGTCGGAGCCATGAGTGCAGCCTGGTTGCCATAGGCGGCGCAAAGAAGCATGGCGTACTGCGCAACTACGGTTTTTCCGCTACCTACGTCGCCCTGGAGGAGGCGATTCATGGGGCGTTCGCGCGCCATATCCAGCCCAATTTCCGCGATGGCTCGCTGCTGGTCGGCGGTCAGAGAGAAGTTAAGTCGGTTGAGGATTCTGGCGTGGATCTTCCCGGTTGGTTCGCATTGCGGCGCACGCGCGGAATGCTCGCGTTCCCGCCGTTGCAGGGTGATCGCTAGCTGCAACACCAATAGCTCTTGCAGCTTGAATCGTCGCTGGGCTGCAGCGGCGGCCAGCATGTTCTCCGGAAAATGGATGTTTCGAAGCGCCACGTCGACCGATGGTACCTCGAGTCGATCGCGAATCGAGTCGGGAAGCACTTCTTCAATCAAGTCAATTAGAGGCAAGGCAACCTCGCGAATGATACTACGGATGGAGACCTGCTTTAGTCCCTCGGTGAGCGCATAAATCGGGACGGGTCGGGCTTGCGAACGACTCTCTTCAAGGACCAAGGGAGCAACTTGAGGTTGTACCATCTCCCAGTTAACAACGGTCGAACGAAGTATTCCCGTCGCGATCAGTCGTAAACCCACACGCAAATCGTTCTTTCTAAAAGGTTGATTAAACCAAGTCAGTCGGACCGCTCCGCCGCCGTCGGCGAGTACCAACACCCCCAACATGTGCTTGCCGGATTGCGTGAATCGCTCGGATATCTCTTGGACAGTCCCCACAAATGCAACGCGGGTATTCTCGACAAAGTCCTGAACGGCTTGTAGGGGAGCCGCTTCTTCATAAGTCCGAGGAAAAAAGAAAAGCAAATCGAGCGGTCTGCGAAGTCCCAACCGTTCAAGCAACGGTGCGCGAAAACTACCCACCGACGGCTGCGAAGCCAGCGGCTCATACAGCTTTTCCAACAGCGAACCGCTATTGATGGCTCTCATGGTCTGATTGCTCCGATTTTCCAGATCCATAGCATTTTCAGCGTGCGGGTTCGGCTTCTGAGCTTGCGTCTTAGAGTGGACGTAAAATTCGTGCCTTATCTGGCAAACTTTCTGAAAAAATTCCTAAAAAAATATTCAATTTGAGTAGGAAATCGCTAGATTGTGGTCCGCGACACGAAACTTTGTTTGTTTCCACTGGTTTGACTTAGGGGCGGGAAATGTGGCCATCGGCAGTCTTTTCCTGCGACGGGTTGAACTTGTTACTTGTCCCTGTGGCTGTGTTTGGTAGCCATCTGTATTAACTTTGGAAGGTCCTTCTCATGAAATTGCGTTCGCTAGGATTGCTCAGCTTAACGTTGGCAGTTTGCTTGTCATCTGCCCTAGTTGCCCAGGAAGAAGCCGGTCGCGGCCGAGGTCGTGGTGGACCCGGTGGCGGAGGTCCCGGTGGTGGACCTGGCGGTGGGCCCGGAGGTGGTTTTGGAGGACGAGGTGGATTCTTCGGCGGTGGCACCATGGGCGGTGCGCTCGAGCTGGCTGGCCTTTTGCGGATGGAAGAAGTTCAAAAAGAAGTAGAGATGTCGGCTGAGACCTACAAGGCAGTTGAAGATGCCATGCCGAACATGCGAGATCTATTTAGCGCGAGCGAAGCTGAAAGACCCGCGAAAATGAAGGAAGCGAACGAGAAAGCCAAAGAACTACTCGATGAAGTGTTGTCGCCCGAGCATCAAAAGCGATTGATGGGGTTGTTGGTTCAGCAAAATGGCTATCGCTCTGCTTCAAATGAGCTAATTGCCAAAGAAATTGGACTCGACGAAGCTGGTATCAAGAAAGTTCAGGAAGCCGCGACCAAGGCAAGTGAGGCAGGTCGCGAGAAAATGCGAGAATTGTTCGCTGGCGCTGGCGGTGGTGGCGGCGGTGGGTTTGATCCCGCCAAGATGCAAGAGATGCGTGAAACAATGCAGAAAGACTCGGATAAGGCTATCAGCGAAGCCTTGACCGCCGACCAGAAAGCTAAGCTAGAGGCCTTGAAGGGTGAGAAATTTACCTTCCCCGAAAGAACTTTTGGTAGACGAGGTCCCGGTGGACCTGGTGGTGGACCCGGCGGGCCCGGCGGTGGCCGTGGTGCGCGTCCCGGTAGCGACAATAATAACTAAGTAAAATTGCAGGTTCGCACGATGGTTTGTTGAAACTTGGGTGAATTCGGTCACCCAAGTTTGTGTTGTTTGTTTGGTTTGCGTGAATTTAATTTGTTGCAGTTGGTTTTGGGGGCTTCCAATGGCTCGGGTTCAAGTTTTCGCACAGTTTGCCTGGGTCCTGTTGCTACTTGCTGTTCCAGTTTACGCCCAGCCTCGTCCTCCGCGTGGTGGTCCCGGGCCCGGTCCCGGTTCTGGTCCCGGTGGCGAACTACGAGGACTAGGTGGTGAGCGCGATCCGTTTTTCGATGCCATGCGCGAAGTCTTCCAGGACGCTCCCCACAAAGAGCTGTTCGACCTCGTGAATCGCTCCGAGGTTCGTCAAGAAATTGGCCTAGCGAGCGATGCTGCAAGCAAAGTTAAGGATAATGTTCATGATGCCATGAGGGAGGTGTTCTCCCTCAGAGACAAGCAAGAGCGATTGACCAAGGATCAATACAAGGAAAAGATTCGCAACGCCCTAACACCCTTCGAGAAAGAGTCTTACAAAATTCTGGAAGAGCATGGCAATTTTGATCGGTTGCTGGGAATCTACGCCCAAGCCCGAAAATATCGGGCAATTTTGAACGATAAAGTTGCCGAAAAAATTGGCCTCGATGGTGTCGCCCTGGATCGTTTTCGCAGAGAACGAGCCGAATATGGGCGAACGCTTTGGGAAGAAACTCGCGATTTGGTGGACAAAGCAATTCGCAATAATCCACCCGGCGCAGCCCTCCGTCCCGCATTCGGAAGACTTTTTCAGCAGGCCGAGGAAAAACTTGAAAGAAGGCTCGCAGAACTACTTACGGACGAACAAAAGCGAAAATTCGAGGATCTGAAGGGGGTAGAGTTTAAGTTGCCCCCCGATGTTTTCGATCCACGAGGAAGACGACCGCCTCACAACGACCACAAAGGTCCGCCCGACGACAAGCAAAAACGTAATGATGCAGGTGGTAAAGGCGACGATAAAGAGCCGGAAAATAAGTGTTGCGACCACCGCGGCAATGAGTTGCTCGTTTGCCGTTAACCGGTCTTGCTACAGTGGGATGCGACCTTGCAGACGGCACACCCACCTCTCGCGCTGCAGCCGTTCTTCGCTGAGCTGGTGCCACATCCAGGTCCACAACCGTTGTGCAATAAATTGGCGAATTGGCTCAGCAAAACTTTTTGCTCGTAGATTGCCACTAGATTATCCAGATAAGCCTGAATCTGCTCACTTACGGTTGACAAGAAATGAAAGTAAAGCGTCTTGCCGTCGAGCAAGGGCTCCACTTGCAGAAGTGTTGCGTGTGCATCAATTTGCCGCAACCATTCTGTGCAACTTACATACGCTTCTTCCCCCAGCTGCTGCAGATGCCCCAGCAACAGTTCGTCCTCGGGCGTAGTGCGTCGTAACACTCTGCCGTCGGCTGCACCACTGCCCAATGTTCCCTCGGCAAATCCCAAGACGACGCCAATTTCAAGTCCACGCGCAGTGCGGCAGATTGTGCGATCCATGCGTCTCAACTGGCCGACTTCGTCAGCTAGGAACCGACCGATTTGACCATTAAATCCCACACGCAATAAAACTGTTTCGCCTGCAGGCGGAGAAAAAACGTCTTGAAAGGGCATCTTCGGCGTTGTTCAATCGTGAGGGCATTTAGAATCAGCGAGTTTTCAATTACCATTATGGCCGTTTCCTAGTACTTCACGCTACCGGCCCAATCTCATGATTTTAGAAACGAAAACTGTCCGAATCGATAGTTCCTGGCAACAGCTGGCCGATCAGGTCCTCGCCGGTCAGGATGTGGCTAGCGAGCAAGCCGAAGAAATCCTCAAATGCGAAGACAACCGGCTGTTGGATTTAGTAGCTGCAGCCTATCGTCTGCGGCACCATTATTTCGGAAAAACCGTTCAGCTCTATTTCCTCGTAAACGCCAAAAGCGGATTGTGCCCAGAAGACTGTGGGTATTGTTCGCAATCGAAGATATCAACGGCTTCAATTGAAAAGTACCGAATGTTGTCCGTGGACCAACTTCTGGATGGCGCTCGAGTTGCGGCCGAAAGGGGCTCAAAAACTTACTGCATCGTAATTAGCGGACGTGCACCGAGCGAACGAGAACTTAGGGCGGTCGAGATGACGGTGCCCAGAGTCAAGGAGGAGTTCGACCTGAAGATTTGCGCCTGTTTGGGTTTGCTAACTCCAGAAAATGCAGCGCGCCTGAAGGCTTGTGGTGTGGATCGAGTCAACCATAACTTGAACACCAGCCAGGAGCACTACGCAGACATCTGTTCCACGCACACTTATGCGGACCGCATGGAAACTTTGCGGAATGTCCGCTCTGCCGGCTTGGAGTTATGTAGCGGAGGTATCATCGGTATGGGCGAGACCCATAAAGACCTCGTATCCATGGCCATGGACCTCCGCCAATTGCAAGTGGAGTCGATACCGTTGAATTTCTTACATGCGATAGAAGGTACTCCACTTGGCCAACAGCAGGATTTGACCCCACAGGATTGCCTGCGGGCGTTGTGCATGATGCGGTTC
Organism: Pirellulaceae bacterium; assembly: GCA_041736515.1. Lineage (GTDB taxonomy): Bacteria > Planctomycetota > Planctomycetia > Pirellulales > Pirellulaceae > Aureliella. Next base: position 21,288 of record JBGSTP010000225.1, on the reverse strand, counting down.
GTCAACCCCAAGAGCGAGTTGCGAATTGCCGGAGGAAGGGAGAAGCACTTACGCTCTCTGCAGCCGTTGAGCCTCTATGTCGCGAACAGTATTTTTGTAGGGGATTATCTGACGACAAAGGGGCAAGCTCCCGAGGCCGATTACCAGATGATTGCTGACTTGGGTTTTGAGATAACCAAAAACCTCTAATGCTCGGTTCGCAGGGGCTCGCCAGCGGTAAGTTTATTGCCTGAATAGGCTTGCCAGGTAACAAAAAGTGCATACCTTCGAGGCTGTATTGGGCCACGCTATTTGCTGAAAACCAGGAAAGGTGAACGACAGTGTTAGGATGGATGCGACGTTTTCGACGCAAAAGGATCCTGTCGCGTCCTTTCCCAACGGAATGGGAAGTTATCTTGCAACACAATGCACGCTTCAGTGTGGCGCTTTCGGAAGAGATGAGCCTCAAGTTGCGTCGGTCCATACAAATACTGGTAGCCGAGAAGAATTGGGAAGGCTGTGGCGGCTTGCGGATTAACGACGAACACCGAGTTTCCATAGCAGCACAGATGGCCCGCATGGTCTTGCACTTTCCCAACGAGTACTTCAGCGACATTCAATCCGTACTCATCTACCCTGCAGCCTATATTGCCGCCTCGCAAGATCGCTTGGCCGGGGGCGTGGTTATCGAGTCGAACTCGGGACGACTAGGCGAAGCGTGGTACCGTGGTCCGGTGGTGCTATCTTGGGCAGACGTTCTCCAGAGTGTTCGCGACCCTCACGCGGAACGCAATGTAGTGATTCATGAATTTGCCCATCAACTCGACATGCGCAATGGAAGCATTGCGGATGGTTTTCCAGTGATTGAATCTGCGGAAACGGCAACTAGGTGGAGTCAAATCCTCCCGGAGTCCTTCGCCGAATTGGGGCAACTGTGCCAGCGAGGGTTTCCTTCGGTTATCGATTGCTACGGTGCGAGCAGTTTGGCCGAGTTCTTTGCAGTTTCCAGCGAGAGCTATTTCGAGCAATCGGAAAAACTGCAGCACCAGTGGCCGCTTGTTTTTGAATTGCTCGATGATTTCTACCGGTACAAGGTTGCATCGGTGTGAGCGGTAACCATGTCATCCTCATCATGTTAATGACCCGGTAATCGGAAGGACGTGCTCAGGATGGGGCGGTTCTGTGGTGCGTATATCGAACGCGTATCCTGCTGCGATCGAGTCAATTCAAAACAAAGGCATAGCGCGAGTTCTGCTGTGCACCACTCACTCGTTGATGCGTTTAAGCCTCGCGTTAGCCATCAAAATCAACTGGCTTGCCAGTTCCAATGCTTCTGTAGCGCTGAGAGTAAAAACCGCTTCACCACCTTTTTTCAATTCGGCTTGCAGGATGATATCTCCGCTTAGCAACGGAGTTCCGTTGGAGTCACAGAGGCTCTTTCCAGCTTCAAACAACTGCTGTTTCAAGGAGTGAACTTCAAAAACAGTCATTTTGGCCTCCGATGTTTCCGAGAGATCTCGCAGATCGCGATTGCTAGGCAAGGTGCATTCAGTAAACAGCATGTTGGGTCATTCACAGCACTTCGTACTCGCCACCCGACTGATCTAGGTGCGCATTAGTTCTCAATGTCTTTAAAACCCCGCGAGCGCAGATTTGTTGCTCTCGGTTCACTGGTTTGCGGCAAACTATGCTGTTACAAAAAAGTAAGAATCGCGACGTTAGCGGTCGCTGCCAGCGGTGGGAGATGAGACCAAGCGTGATGCGTCCACCATCTGGCGACAGTGGCGACGGCTTTTTCACGTTACTTGCCAAAGCAGATGATCTGTCCATCCAGTGTTGTAAGGTATAGCTGTCCGTTTGCTCCAGCCAGGCCGTCCCAAGTTGGAAGTCCGCCGATCTGGTATTGCTGATCGATCTTTCCAGTCTCGGTGTTCACGACTACTAGCATTCCGCCATCTTTACCTTCGAGCGCGTCATCCTGCTTTTGTAACAGGGCCTGAACTTCCGGATCTTTTTCGGTAAGTTGCTTGAAGGTTGCTTCCTCATCGATTATGTCCGGTGGCCCAACGATAAACAATCGGAAGCCAGAAAGCACCATTGCCCGGACATAGATGGGTACATCTTGCGTCCATTTGGGTTTGACCAGACTGTTGCCCTGGTTTTCGTTCTTGTTGGCGGTGGCATTGGCATTTGCCTTGCCACGGCCTTTGGGCGTGTCGACTGCGGTGAACTGGAGGCCCTTGCCGACTTTACCTTCAACCAACTCACCGCCCTCCACTGTACCGTTGTTGCGACTGAGTGAAAAATCCCTTGCAGAACCATCGTCAAAACTTACAGCCAGAACTGCTTCATCGGACATTTCGTCGCCATCGGCATAGCGCTTAGCAACCGCGGCATCGTCAAATGTCTCGAAGTAGACACGAGCTTCATCGATAATTCCCGTGAAATTATTTGGGGAATCGTAATCTCCAACGGCAGTACCAACATCGGCACCGATTTGCATGGGTTGGGCTGGATCACTGTCGACGAAGTTTTTGGCGAGGCCTGTCGCAACGCGCTCACCGTCAACATAAATCCTCATTTCTTTATCGGCGGTAAGCATACCCACAACATGATGCCAGCCGCCAACGATTCTTTTTTCTGCGGTGAGTTCATTGAGTTCGGATGTGGAGCGGACCAACAGGGTAGGCCTGCCTGCGTTTAGAATCAGGGCAAAACCTGCCGTAGGGCCGCCGCGGGCGATAATGACACCCTCCGATTTCGTGGTTGTAACCCAGGCTTCGAGCGTGAGAGGTTTGTTGGTTGGATCGAGACTTGGCGATTTGGGGAACTCAGCGTATTGACCGCCTTTTGTGGTCCCAGCCCCTGCATTCTTCTTGTTGAAGTCCTCGGGGATTTCGGGAGGGTTGGGATCCGCCGCGAACAGTTGATGTTCGAGCGTGGTTGTCCATCGCAAATACTCAGGTTTGCGTCCGTATCCGAAGACATATCCATTCCCATTTACCATAATGCGTCCCGAGGGCGCAAAGCGTCCGGCCTGGTAGTAGCCTCCGTGACCGCCGGCGAAACTTTGTCCCAATACCCAGTAACTGCGATGGAACCAGGTGTCGTCCAGAAAGCCCATGGGGGCAAAAATATGCGCGTCTGGACCTCGCTGCTTGGTAACTTGCCCAACAAAATCTCCAGAATTCGGTCCGATTTCGAGCCGATTTCCCTCCAAGTCAAACTTTTGAGATTTCATGAAAATATGGTGACCGTCGCAAGAAAGAATGTCAGGCAGCCCAACAGGCATTTGTAGGATCTGTAACTTTTCTTGAATGTTGTTGCCCGTTTCTGGATTGGTTTCATCCATAATCGTTTCGGACAGTTTTTTGCCCGAAGCAAGATCCAACCGTACTAAACGCAAGCCACCATCGAGAAAGTTAGACCGTCCCGCCACGCAGTAGACCTGCGAATTGTTTACCAGTACGCTGCCATGAACGGGCCATAGCGATTCCAATTGCTCGTAAGCCATGGCTCGTCGATCAATCGGAGCGGCGCGATAGCGCCAAACGAGCGCACCATCGGATGCACGCAACGAATAGACCCAGCCGTCCGTCGCACCGAAAAGAACACGTCCAGATTCAATGGTGGGTGGCGAATCGATGCGGGCGCCGGCCGTATAGGTCCATAGAGTTTCGCCGGTCTGTTCGCTGAGGGCAATCAGAGTGTGTTCGTCGATTTTGGAGACATACACAGTTCCGCCAGCAATCACGGGTGAGGTCAAGCGACCACCTAATTTCATAGCCCACTTGGTTTGAATTTCTCCGGGTATCTCCGCATAGGAAGTTCCACTGCGAGCCGCGTCGTGGCGATAGGTTGGCCAATCATTGACACCCGCGGTGAAGCCGCCGAGATCCTGATCGTAGGCGGGACCTTTCTCCAAACGACCCTCTTCGGGAACGTCGGCCGGGATCGGACGCGTAGGAGCAGTTGGGGCAAGCGCATTAAATCCAAACAGCTTTGCTTCCGGGTAGCAGGCGCAGTTGTGCGGCGGAGCATACGTGAGTCCATTGCAAGGCATAACGCCATACAGACATCCGCCGCGAACCCAGTGATGGATATCCCAGTGTTCTTGATCAGGATCAACGAACTCAATGCCGGTTCGCGATGGCATCAGAAAGTTGTTGGTTGCCTTGGCAATATAACAACGGTGATGGAACCAATACGTGTCTACATCCGGTGGAAACTCTTTCTTGACTTCACCGGTGCGCGGATCGCGACCCGTGAAAACACCGGTGTCTTTTCCGGATGTCGTGGGCGCACACCACACCAGGTCCTTCATTACCATCAGGTCCTGTGGTGATTGATAACCCGAGTTAGGGTGCTGTGAGCTCCAAAGTTCCTTGCCCGTCTTCGCATCAAAGCTCACCATCTTTCCATCGCCGCCTGCATAGAGTGCAACGTTGTTGTGGATGACCAGTCGTGGGCCGAAGTTAAACGTAAACGAAGAACGACGAGTTACCTCCGCTGATTCCCAGGCGAGTTCACCGGAGTACTTGTTTAGCGCGGCTATTTTTTGTCCGTCGTGAAAATAGACCTGCGAGCCATCGGCGGCCAATGTCAGTGGCGAGATCTTGGTTTGCTTAGCCCAGAGTTTTTTACCGGTGGCCGCTTCGAATGCCATCAATACGCGTGGCTCTTCATTCCAAAAAACATCCTTCACGGCCGCTTGATCGCCCACTCGACCGTTGGCCGGCGCGTAGTCGGCCAACTCGGCTTTACCTTTGCGGACCACCAGGAACAATACGCCATCGGTGTGAATAATTTCTTCCGTGGCATCGGTGTCCGCATAGGTAAGCAATGTTTCACCCGTCTTGGCATCGAGCGCTGTTAGCGGAGCGTCGAAGCCGAGGGTTACGAAGACGCGATCCTCGGTTGAGACCAAGCGACGCGACAACTGGGTGGGGCCACTCTTAAGCGGCCACAAATGCGTCTGCCAACGCTCGATGTCTCGCTTCCACAGCACCGAACCATTGAACGCATCCCGTCCAATGAGCTTCCATTTGGGAGGCAACTGAATGGAAATGCGGCTGCCTTCATCCATGATATAGAACATGCGACCGCCAGTGGATACCAACGCACTCATACTGGCCATGCGATCGTGGTGCCGAGACCATCTTGGGCTGCCTACCCACTGCAAATGTCCAGGCGGGGCGACGACTTCATCGTCGGCAACTGAATTGCCCGTGGCATCGTGCAGATAATGAGACCAATCGTCGATATCGCGGGGACGCGGCTTTTGAGTGCGTTGCCATTGGCCCTCTTGGTTTTTGACTAGGGCAATGCCATTAGGCACCAGTACACGAAGAACTTCCGTCATCGGAACTTCGCCCAACTGTTCGGCGACCAAGAGGTTGACCAAATTGTCAATGTACGGCAATTCCTTTCCGTCAAAGTGCTCGATAGCAACGTCGCCGTACACATTCTGTTTCAGCAGTCGTTCGCGGGAGGAGGCGACCTTGGCCCGATCCGACTCAAGCCCCTGCACCTGTGTCGCGGCGGTTTGCTTGAGCGCAGCGGTTAACTCGCCATCGCCTGAACCCAGGTGCACGATAAATCCACCCGAGAATTCTGCTTGCTGCAAAATTTGCTTCGCGTCACCTACCGAATCGGCTACCGCGGAGGACGTTAAAAAAAATCCAGCAAGAAGTAAAAGCAAAAAGAGACGCGTCATAGTAGGCCGCTCCTGACAGCGATGAGCAATAGGGCTCTGTTTGGCGAGGTTGGGGGTATTGGCAGTGGAAATAAGTATAACACAGCAGTCGCGTGGTGAGAAACCTTGTAGCCCAAACCCAGATCATGTCCCGATGCGAAATCCAAGTCGCTGCAGTTCAAGTTGCAGGCGGTCCCGGTGGTCGCCCTGGATCTCGATTTGATGATCGTCGATCGTGCCGCCAGCTCCGCAAAAATCTTTCAGATCCTTAAGCGATTGCCTTAGTTGTAGTGCCGAGCATGTGAATCCGGAAATGACTGTCACGATTTTGACACGTTTGCGCTTTTCAAGCCGAATCTTCAAGCGTTGCTGCGATGGCTCGAGTCGAGCTTCGGTCTCGGGTGGGCAAAGGCAAGTGCCAAGCTCGTGTCCACATCGCTCACAAGTGACCGGTCGTTGGAGCGGCGTGCCATCAAACAATCCCATCGTCTCTCGGTTCCCGTGTTCTGATCTGGTAAACATCTGCGTGGCGGTTGCGGTAGCCAACGATCTACAAGCCGAAGTGCAGCTTGCCAGTTGCCAGCTTTCCTGCGGAACGCCCGCTTTACTGGAGGCGATCGCGGGCAACTACTTTCCAACGGTCGACTATTTCGCCATGCTCTACCACCAATAAATGACTATGCAGCGCCACCGTCGGACATACGTGCGCTGGCAATGCGTAAAGTACGTCGCCGACATTGAGTTCCTCTGCCGCGGAAGTCTCTATGACCAAATGCTCTTCGCTGTGTTGCACTTCTTTGGCATCCGGCAAATTCAGAAAGTGGCAACGACGACCAGCAGGGGGATCGGATGCAACCGCTTTGTAACCCAAGTCAACGGTGACGCGATCATGGTGTTGCCGCGAGATTACTCGCGTTATCAAGACAGCAGCGTTGCCAATGCCACTCAGATCTGGATAGTCGCGACCGTAATTGTAATCAGACAACACGCATGTTCCTGGAGAGCATTCCACGCTGGTTTCCCTATCGGGCAGCTCGATGTCGGCAAACACCGGGAAGGTGGGGGTACCACCGCACACCAATGTTGGAACCGGCAGGTTCAACCCTTTAATTTCTGCCACCATTCCCAGCACCGGCTGCAGCAGGCTATGGACCGCTGATTGGCGTTCTTTCAGATCTGGTTGATGGTTTTGGCCATCGTAGACATGCAGTCCCCCAACCTCGAGAACCTGCGATGCGCAAATTTTCTGATAAAGCTCAATCGCTGCTGCCCCCACAGGAATTCCGGTACGGTGCATGCCGGTATCGATGTCTATAAAGACTTTCAGGGAGAGTCTTTTTGACGCAAATTCGGTGCTCAGCTGTTCGAGCATTTCGCCATCGTCGACGATCGTAGCAAATCGCGTGTCGGGATACAGGCTGACGAGCTGTGCCAATCGCTCGATGGCAGGGCCAACTTGTGGGTAAGCGATCAGGACATCGGGCACACCTGCGGCGGCAAGCATCTGCGCTTCCGATAGCGTGGCGCACTTGTGCTTCGTGATGCCTGCTTCCAACACCATTTTGACGATTTCAGGCGTCTTGTGGGTTTTAACGTGCGGACGCAGGCGTGCAGCGGAACCAGCAATACGAATCGATTGCGCGATATTTGTTCTTATTTGCTGGGGGTATACGAGAAGACTCGGAGAAAGAACTCGCGAGGGATCACGCAGTTGGAAATCAATCAAGACAAATCTCTCAAGATTGGGAGGTGTTATTCGGCAGATAAGCTGACGCAGACCAATTCTTGGTCATTGCGAGCGTACATGCATTTATTGGCGAATGCCGGATGGCTCCATACGACAGGACGTCCCATAGCTTCGCCGGTTGGCTCGAGTACATGCAACCGACCGAGTTCTTCGAAGCCGCTCGAGTCCATCTTGGCAATCACCAAGTCTCCGGTTTCGGTAAAGAGCAGAAATCGATCCTGGTGCTTCACAATGAACGCAGTACCGTGCGATGCGCGTCGATCGCCGCCTGTCGTCAGCGCAAAGGTTTCCCAGTGCCTGACCCCATCGGCCGCGTTGACCGCTATAAACGCTCCCGATCCGCAGTCAGCGCCATACAGAGTTTCGTCGACGAACAGCGCTGTTGCGTTGCCACTATAAACGCCGATCTTGGGCTTGCCTTTCCACAATGCGGTGTCGGGAGTTCCGTCCGGCTTCAAACTCAACATCACCGATACTTCTCCAATGCCCGACGCGAATAGCCGACTACCGCTGATTTGAGGTGCTGCGATGGACATGCCGTATCGCGGTTGCAGTGGGTAGGTCCAAACAACCTTGCCGGTCTTTGGTTCGAGTGCATTGAGCGAATCGGCATGCCAAATCAGTAGGTGCTCTTTGCCACCCAATGTATGAATCATTGGTGGGCAGTAGCCAATTTCAGTTGCCGACAATGACTTCCACCGTAGTTCACCAGTCATTTTGTCGAGTGCGACAACCACACTGCCTTCGCCGCCGGCCAAACAATAAACGAGATCGCCATGCACCAGCGGATGCGCTGCATGTCCCCAGATCGGCGGTTCTGTGTGAAACTCTTCAGCTAACTGCTTTTTCCAGACCGTTTGGCCTGACTCGACAAGAAGACAATGCAGATCCCCTTCAGCACCCAGCGCATAGACTCGCTCGCCGTCGACTGTAGGTGTCGCTCGTGGACCATTCGGATACGACAAGTTATATGGACGTGCGTTTTCGACTTTCCACAGAATCTCTCCCGACGTCGCGCGGATACACAATATACGTTCCGTACCAGTAAGCTTGTCGCGACCTCCGGGATTGTTTGTGCTCCTGCCGCTTTCCACCACATAGTCGGTTAAAAACACACGTCCATTTGCCACCGCGGGGCCAGAATAGCCTGCAGCCACGGGTACTCGCCATAGGATCGGCAGACCTGCGGTAGGGATTCGCTCAACGATGCCTTGCTCTCGATAGATGCCGTCGCGGCCCGGTCCCATCCATTGTGGCCAGTCATCTCCTCGAGCAGCCGAAATGGTGGCAGCGCACCATCCAAGTGCATATAGCAATTTCTTCAATAGGTTCATTCGTGCCTCCATTAGATTGTTCCCCGCAGGATTGATTTCCATCTGAAAACCAGTGATCATTGTAACCCAGCCACAATTCTGATGCTGGTGCGACGGCGAGACAACCATGCGAAATCCAATTGTACTTACAGCCTTCATCAGCTTTGTCCATGCGTTTCCCCTGGTCGCGCAAATACCAATTGCCACACACTCTGAAAAGCCCATGGGTACACCCTGGATCCGGCATACCATTGACCGTGGGTCGCGCGGCGCGGATGGAGTGCGGGTTGCGGATATTAATGCCGATGATCTGCCCGACTTGACCACGGGCTGGGAAGAAGGGGGGCAAGTACACTTGGTGATCAATCCTGGGCCACAAGCCGTCAAACAGCCTTGGCCTACAGTCATTGTTGGCAAGGCTGAGTCGGTGGAAGATGCTGTGTTTGCGGATTTGAATGGCGATGCACGACTCGATATCGTCGCGTGTTGTGAAGGCAAGCATCGGTGCGTTGTTGCCTTTATTTCGCTCGCGGAACAGTATCTATGGGCGGACAATTGGCGCACGGAGTTGTTTCCTGCGCTCGCCGAAAAACAACAGTGGATGTTTGCTCTTCCGCAGCAAATTGATGGCCAAGGCGCAGTCGACTTGATCGTGGGCTCCAAGGGCCAGCGAGCCAGTGTGGGTTGGCTACAAGCTCCCAAAGAGAATGACAATCTGGCTGGATGGACTTGGCATCGCATGACCGACGCTGGTTGGATTATGTCGCTGCGAAGTCGCGACTTGGATGGCGATGGAAACGAAGATGTCGTTATCTCCGATCGCACAGGCGCCCAGTCAGGCTGTTGGTGGTTAAAGAATCCTGGGATAGGCGACAGACAGCATCTGGAATGGGAACGTTGGCCAATCGGTGGAATTGGGAAAGAGGTGATGTTTCTGGATTTGGGCGACCTCGATGGCGACGGCTTGGAGGATGTTGTCGCCGCAGTAAGTGGCGGTGAGTTAGTATTTGCACAGCGATTGCCGCAGGCGGAACCGAGATGGAGTGAATCTACGATCCCTATGCCACCCCAGGTTGGTACCGGCAAGGCAGTCCGAGTCGTGGATGTCGATCAAGACGGTACCTCCGATCTAGTGGTAACTTGCGAAAATGCAAAGAACGTCAGCGGCGTGTTCTGGATGCAAAGAGTCGCGGCGCGGAGTTGGAAGGCACATGACATCAGCGGACCGGCAGAGGGTATCAAGTTTGATCGCATTGAATTATTGGACCTCGATGCAGACGGTGATTTAGATGTCATTACCTGCGAAGAACGCGACAATCTCGGTCTGATCTGGTATGAGAATCCACTTCGATGAGCCAGAAACCAGAGCCATACTCACGGCGTGAACATCGAAATTCCTTTTTTTCACTACTTCGAACTTGGAATCGAGTTCTACAACCTGCACAATAGTGATAGCTGACCAAACGCCAACCCTGCAATTGGCTTCAGCTTCCCGCCCTGTTAATTCCCCTGCCAAGAAGTAGTCATGTTGCGAATCTGTGTACTACTGGTAATTGCTGTTGTTGCTCCCTGCGGCTGGTTACGAGCCACGGACGTACGTTTCAACGATCATATTCGCCCCATCTTGGCGGAGAACTGTTTGGGTTGCCATGGACCCGATGGAAATAAACGCGAGGGAGATTTGCGTTTAGATCTCGAGACTGAAGCACGTAAAGTAATTGACCCCAATAACCCGAATGGCAGCGAACTCTTCCAACGCATCATCACGCCAGATGCGGAACTTCGCATGCCGCCTCCGGCATCCAACAAAAAACTGTCGGCTGAGCAGATCGACACTTTGCGATCCTGGATCGCCTCGGGAGCAGAGTTTCAAGGGCACTGGGCATTCGAACCGATCGTGAAGCCGAATCTTCCGAATGTGGATGGCGATTCGCTAACGGACATTGATCGATTCCTGGTGGCGAAGTTGAAAGCGCGAGGGCTAACGTTCTCGCCGCCTATTGGTCGAGCACAGTGGCTGCGCCGCGCAACATTCGACTTGCTCGGTATTCCGCCCACCTGGGAGGAAGTCAAGGAGTTCGAAGAGGACGATTCGCCTTTGGCAACTGAGAAAGTTATCGATCGTCTACTTGATTCGCCGCTTTATGGTCAACGCTGGGGACGTCACTGGCTGGATATTGCTCGTTATGCGGACACGCACGGCGGTGCAGCCATTGGGTTTACCAAGTTTCCGTTTTCTTACACCTATCGCGATTACGTTATTCGCGCCTTTAACGACGACTTGCCCTACGATCGCTTTATTGTCGAACAGCTTGCCGCCGATCAAATTGGATTACCCCCAAACCACGACTCGCTGGCCGCGCTAGGCTTTTTGACTGTGGGAATGCAGTTTCGAAATAAGCACGATGTGATCGACGATCAGATTGATGTCGTTACCCGCGGATTACTTGGATTAACAGTAGCATGCGCACGTTGTCACGATCACAAGTATGACGCGATCCCTACGGAGAATTACTATGCGCTCTACGCGACGTTTGCGGCCAGTCAAGCTCCAGACCTGCTGCCGTTAATTGGCGTGCCCATGGCCAGCGAAGAATTTCGGCGATACGAAGTTGAGCTGGCTAATGCGCAGGCGGTGCATGAAGATCTGGCTCGGGAGCAGATTGAGATCATGCGTGGCCGATTGCGAATGCAAGTCGGCATGTACCTTACAGAGTTGGTTAAAGGCACTCCAGAACAGGATTTGTCATCAGCGTTTCTGTCCTATCGTACCGACGATCTCCGGCCTTTGGTGACTGACCGTTGGCGAGAGTATCTAGCTCGATTGCCGGACGACGATCCGGTATTTGGGCCATGGTACCAATTGTCGCGACTTGCTGCCGATGGTTTTTCCACTCAGGCAGCGGGCCTCGTTGAGAGATTAGCCAAGGAGAACGGAGAGCCACTGAAGCCGCAAGATATGAGGCGTCTGGACGCGCGGACTCCTAAGTGGAATCCGCGCGTGTTGGATGCGCTGAGCGCGACTGCGTTGGGATCGATGTTTGATGTGGCCGATGTGTATGGAAAGGTTTTTGCCAATGCGCACCGCGAGTGGCTGAGCGCTCTGCTGAGTACGTCGGCTGAAGCGGATTCGGCAGCTTCGATTGTGCCCGATGAAGACGAACGACATATCTCGGCCAATAGCTCGATACTGCGTCAGCTTCGACGACATCTCTATGCGGCCAATACGCCCACAGCCATTCCAGACGACGTTGCCATCTCGATGCTCAACCGGACGGCGCAGGATACCGTGCGAGGAAAGCGAGGTGCCATCGAGAATATTCACCTGTCTTCGGCAGGCTCCCCACCTCGGGCCATGATTCTACAAGAGAAAATGGAGCCGCTGGAGTTCACGGTTTTTCGCCGCGGTAATCCCTTGGAACGCGGTGATCCCGTAAAGCCACATTTCTTGTCGGTTCTGTCGGATGGGGCTCCCCAGACATTTGCAGATGGAAAACGCAGGTTGGGATTAGCCCAGGCAATCATTGCTCCAGACAACCCACTTACCAGCAGAGTATTGGTCAATTGGGCTTGGCAACGGCATTTCGGAATGGGCCTAGTGCGCTCGCCTGATGATTTTGGAACCCGTGGTGAACCTCCCTCGAATCCGCAGCTATTGGATTTTTTAGCCAGTAGTTTTATCGAGGATGGCTACTCGATAAAAAAACTACATCGACGCATCATGCGGTCGGCAGCCTATCGACAAGCTGCATTGGAAAGTGAGTCGGCACGAGCGATCGATCCAGAAAACACGTTGTTCTGGCGCATGCCTCGCCGAAAGCTCGACCTTGAGGCGATGCGAGATTCGATGTTGGCCGTTTCAGCCGAGTTAGACACGTCGTTCGCAGGTCGTCCATTTGATTTGCACGCGCAGCCTGTCGTGCCAAGGCGTAGCATTTATGGCTTCGTCAACCGCGATATTGTCAATAGTTTGTCGAGCACTTTTGATGGAGCCAATCCTAATGCATGCACAGCCCAGCGGCCGGATACTACCGTGCCGCAACAGACGCTCTTCGCCTTGAATTCGGATTTCATACAAGATCGAGCGGACCAATTGGCTGCACTTTCAGAAAAGCTTGGTACGGAAAATGAGCGTATTGTCTGGTTGTTTTGCCGACTCTACGCTCGAGACCCTGGCGCTGAAGAGTTGCTATTGGCGACGAGCTTCCTGCATTCCGAAGATGGCCAGCAGAGCGATCCAAGTGCCGCTGCACCGGGCAGGCATGGGCTGCACAGTCGGGCGGTCGATAGCACTCGTTGGTCGCGATTAGCTCATGTCTTGCTGGCCGCCAACGAATTTGTTTTTATAGATTGAAGGAACAGCCTTGCTTGTCGGAGCCGCTAGGATTCTGATTCCAATAGAGAGTGAGCGTTGCGTACTTTAGTGCACGAACCGCGAAGGATTTCTCCAACCGACAGAGATCGAGCAACCGCAATCCGACTGTTTGAAGATTCGATTTTCACTAAGGTTAGACCATGAGACCTGTTTTTAGTCGACGCGAGTTCTTCCAGCATTGCGGCACCGGTTTTGGCGGACTAGCGATGGCGGATCTGCTCTGCGGTTCAGCCCAATCCGCATCGCAGACTCATTTTCCCGGCCGCGCTAAGCATGTCATTCACATATTTTTGAACGGTGGCATGTCGCAAGTGGATACGTTTGATCCGAAACCGGAACTTACCAAGCGAGGGGGACAAATGCTGCCGTTTGACAATTTACAAACGGAGCGTCGCACAGGGGTCGCCCTGCCCTCTCCGTTTCGATTTAAACAATTTGGTGAAAGCGGGCTTCCCATTAGCGATCTCTTCCCGCATCTATCCCAATGCGCCGACGAGATGGCAGTGATCCGCTCGATGGTGGCGGAGTTACCCAATCATGAAATGTCGCTGATGTTAATGAATACTGGCGATCAACGCTTGGTTCGTCCCAGCATCGGCTCATGGCTAACTTGGGGAATGGGCTCTGAGAATCAGAATCTTCCCGGCTTCGTCGCGTTGTGCCCAGGCGGATTGCCCGTGGGGGGCGCCGGGAATTGGCGAGCGGCATTCTTGCCCGGAGCATTTCAAGGTACGCATATCGACACTTCCAACACTGATCCACAGAAGTTGATCGAACATTTGCGCAACGGACGAATAACTTCGCAGCAGCAAACAGAGCAATTCGAATTACTGCAGTCGCTCAACGCCTACCATCTGGAAAATCGTCCCGGCGAGGCGGCCATCGAAGCCCGCGTGCGTTCTTTCGAGTTGGCATATCGCATGCAAATGGAAGCGACAGATGCGTTCGATCTACAACAGGAACCGCAGCACATACTCGAGCTGTATGGCGAAGGTCCACAGAATCGACAGTTGTTGATGGCCCGGCGTTTGGTTGAACGTGGGGTGCGTTTTGTACAAATCTGGCATGGAAATTTGCAGCCATGGGACAGCCACTCCAATATCAAAGACGAGCATCGCAAAGTCGCCCGCGAGTGCGATCAAGGCTTGGCAGCGCTCGTTATCGACTTAAAGCAGCGTGGCTTACTCAATGAAACACTGATTGTTTGCAGTGGTGAGTTTGGACGAACTCCCTCAGTAGAAATGGGACAAAATGGGTCGGGAGCAGCCATGGGACGCGATCACAATCATTGGGGGTACTCGCTGTGGATGGCTGGAGGTGGAATCAAGGGCGGAACAGTTTATGGGGCCACCGATGAGTTTGGGTTTCGAGCTGTTGAGAACCCGGTGTCGGTTCACGACCTTCACGCAACAATGCTTCACCTGCTTGGATTGGATCACGAACGACTAACATATCGTTATGCTGGGCGCGATTTCAGATTGACCGATGTCTATGGCAAAGTGGTCCCTGAATTGTTCGTTTGACATTAGAATTATTTCCATGGAATGCCCACTCTTCAGGCCCGATCAGAAATCTTGAGGACGTATGTTAATTTTCGATGCACATCTTGATCTGAGCCTCAATGCACTAACCTATAATCGCAATCTACGATGTTCGATCGCTGAGATCTGCTCCGAAGAGGTAGGCATGTCCGATTTGGGCGGACGCGGTAGAGCAACTGTGTCTTTTCCAGAGATGCGAAAGGCGAATGTCGGCATCTGTGTAGCCACGCAATTGGCTGGCTGCATGAAGCCGGCTGGTCCAGGAGGGGGCTGGAATTCACCGGAACAGGCATGGGCGACAAGCCAAGGTCAGTTAGCTTGGTACCGCGCGATGGAGGAAGTGGGCGAATTGCGTGCGATACGCAATGGTGCCGAGTTACGCGAACATCTGGAAAATTGGCAAATCGATCGTGAACAGACACCGATCGGATACATTTTAAGCCTCGAGGGCGCCGATTCGCTGCGCGACCTCGACGATCTGGAGCGTGCCTACGAGTATGGGCTTCGAGCTCTTGGGCCAGCACATTATGGTGTAGGGCGTTACGCTCTGGGGCACGACCAAAATGGCCCACTACCATCGATGGGCAAGTCCCTACTAGCCGAAATGGATCGGCTCGGAATAATTCTAGACGCAACTCATTTGTGCGATAAAACTTTCTGGGAAGCACTGGAGCATTTTCGCGGTCCAGTCTGGGCTAGTCATCATAACTGCCGTGCCTTGGTCGATGATCCAAGGCAACTGAGCGATGATCAAATCAAGGCCTTGGCTGCGCGTGGGGCAGTGATCGGCATCGCTTTTGATATTTGGATGGGTGTGCCGAATTGGAAGCGAGGGACAACAACACATTCAGAGCGTCACGACGCAAATATGCACGCGTTGGCGAATCACGTGGACCATGTTTGCCAACTCTTGAGCTCGGTACAACACACAGGTATTGGCACAGATCTGGATGGTGGCTACGGCACCGAACAGACCCCCTCGGATTTGCGTACGATCGCCGATTTAGAGAGATTTGTGGGGATTCTCCGAAATCGCGGCTATAGCGAAAAAGACTTGGAGTGTATTTGCCACGGGAACTTTATTGCCCTGCTCGAAAGGGCTTGGCAGTAAACCGCACCAAACATTGCAGCACGATTGAGCGAGTTATGGGTTGCCGGCGAATGTGCTCGGGTTATACGGCTACATGCAAGCTGAGGAGCCCGCAATTTCGTGCCATTCGAAAGATTCGTGGACAATCCTTCTCAGCATATCCTACCACGAATCCCACGAATTTATGGCACGGCACGAACGATGGTACACGCCTTGCGGAACTCGCTTCGCTTCAAGCGAATATTCGATCGACCAGCGTGCTACTCAGCGGGTTCGACCAGCATCCGCGGCGAGTCAACCTCCTTGAGTTCGACAGAATCTTTGTAGGCATGAACATCCATGAGCGTAAACCCGATAAAGAGCGCTACAAACACGAAGGAACTTAAGAAGATGATTGCGTTGAGCGGTTTGTCGTGGAGCATGTGCATGAAAAACAATATGACCAATGCCGCTTTAATCGTCGCAATGAACAGCGAGATAATCAGCTCCATGTTTCCAAGATCTAACGTTGCTTGAAACACGGTTAGAATGGTCAATCCAACCAAGGCGAAAAAAACGGCAAGCAGCTGCCATACAGGTGCAGGATGAGCAAAGCCGTGATGTTCGCCGTGAGCAGCATGTTCGGACATTTTTTACGCTACGCTTAACTGAATGATTTTATAATTAAAGAACGCTACTTGATCAGGTAAAGCAACGGGAAGAGATAGATCCAAATCAAGTCGACTAAGTGCCAGTACAAACCTACATAGTCAACCGGCCCGAAGTATTGCTCGTTGAAATGATCTTTGGTGGCCCGAACCAGCAACCACGCTAAGACGAGCATTCCTCCCAGAATGTGCACTGCGTGCACACCGGTCATGCAGTAGTAGATGCTAAAGAACAAACCGGCACCGCCAGCTTGATCCACTTGAGCTTCGGTTGGGTCACCGGGAGCCCTATGCGCGGGCCCGACAAGTGAAGTTTGCGAAGCATGGGATTTCTCTGAGGATGTTTCCTTAGATGTATCACCGTGAGGGGCCTCGTGCGACTCGTCGCTCGCTAAGGCTGAGGAGTGTGATTCAATCGCGGAATGATCGGCTGTTGAATGACCGTCAGCAGGTTTATCAGCAGCATGGGTATCGGCTCCGTGTTTAGCGTGGGCACTCGCCTCAGCATTCTGAAAGGCAATGCCAATAAACACACCCACGAAATAGCACAGGGCTGTAACCAACAGCGGGCCCGCTACTTCACTTAGACGTTTTTGCCCCTTGGCCAGCGTCCATAGATACCACCCGCCGAAGCCCACCACGCAGGCGGCGGGTACAAAGCTCAGCACATACAACCAGGGAGACAATCCCTCATGATGCGCGCCGGGTAGGAACTGAGACTCGTAAGACCCGGCCGGCAGCAAGCCCATGTCCCACTTGTGCGTATATTCGATGGCTTTAATACCGAGAAACATCGCTGCGCAGCCCAACGTGATTGCCAAGCATACGACCAGCCCGGTACGTTGACGGAGTTGTGCACAGCGGACTCCCCAAGCCATCGATAGGCTGCTGAACAGCAGCACACCGGTGTTGAATGCCCCCAGCGTTTCGTTCAAGAACTGGCTAGCAAAGGTCCATACTTCAGGGTGCAGGCTTCTATAGATCGAGTAGGCGCAGAACATGCCGCTGAAGAATAAAACTTCAGTGACAAGAAACAGCCACATCCCTAATTTTCCTGAGTCAAACTGCTGCTCAGGATCGTCGAAATGGTGAGCCAAGAAAGGCATGTGTCCGTGCTCGCCGTGACCATGACTGTCATGTCCATGCAAGTCTTCAATTGTTGCCGTGTCGTGTGACATTCGTCTTAGCTCTTAGCGGGTACTGGATGAGTTTGGGGAACAGGCTGTTGTGCAGGATGAACGTACTCCCATCCTTGCTCAGGGCCATGGTACTCAAGCGGTGTGTAATCGTAGGGATCGTTGACCGTTGGTGGTGACATAAAATTGTAAAATGGAGGAGGCGACGAACATTGCCATTCGAGAGTGGCACCGCCCCAAGGATTCGGAGGAGCTTTCTTACCTCGCATCAGCGAATGAATTACCACCCCCAAGGCTACAAACAAGCCGATGCCGAGCAGATAAGAACCATAGGTCGACCACTGATGCAGTTCTTGAAACTCTTCCACGTATCTTGCATATCGTCGCGGCATGCCGCGGCTACCGAGCACGAATTGAGGCAAGAAGGTGATATTGAAACCGAGGAAAATCAACAGGCATGAAATCTTGCCCCACAACTCGCTAAACATCTTGCCAGTCATCTTGGGCCACCAGTGGAATACGCCGCCTAGAAACCCAACTAGTGTCCCACCAACCATCACGTAATGGAAGTGAGCCACAACGAAGTAGGTGTCATGCAAGGGACGATCTGTCGAGAGTGCTCCCAGCCACAAACCAGTGAGCCCACCGATCGTAAACAAGAAAATAAACGACAGCGAGTAGCACATGGGCGTATTCAACTGAACCGTACCCTTGTACATGGTCGCTAGCCAGTTGAATACTTTGATCGCCGATGGAATGGAAACACTGAACGTTAGGGCGCTGAAGATAATCGTCGTTACTTCAGCCATTCCGCTAGTAAACATATGGTGTCCCCATACGAGAAAACCAAACAGCGCGATCGCGATGGAGCTATAAGCAATAAACCGATAACCAAAGATCGATTTGTGGCTGTGGACGCTCATCAATTCCGAGATGATTCCCATGCCCGGCAGAATCATAATGTACACAGCGGGGTGCGAGTAGAACCAAAAGAAATGCTGGTAAGTAACGGGATCACCATTATATGCGGGATCGAAAATACCGATGTGTAGCATCCGTTCTGCAGCCAACAACAGTACGGTAATACCCAACACAGGAGTGGCAAGAACTTGAATGATCGAGGTTGCGTAGGTTGCCCACAGGAACAAAGGCATCTTAAACCAGGCCATGCCTGGTGGACGCATGGTGTTTATGGTAACGATGAAGTTCAAGCCGGTGAAAATAGAACTAAAACCCAGCACAAAAACTCCCATGGTGGCCGCCACAACCGGCCCCTGAGTTGTCGTGCTATATGGCGTGTAAAACGTCCAGCCCGTATCGAGCCCCGTGTAGAGCATGGCCGACAGAAAGAAAATCGCTCCCACGACCCACAGGTAAAAACTGCTCAGGTTCAATCTCGGAAACGCGACATCCTTAGCTCCCAGCATGACCGGCACCAGAAAGTTTCCAAGAGCTGCAGGCACGCTGGGAATGATGAACAGAAACACCATGATCGCGCCGTGCAACGTGAACACCTGGTTGTACTGCTGATTGGTCAAAAACAGCTTATCCGGCGTTAGTAATTCCGTGCGCAAAATCAGCGCCAAAACTCCAGCCAAGCAAAAAGCTGACATGACGCCAACCAAGTACATCAAACCGATGCGTTTATGGTCGAGCGTTAAAGCCCAACTCAAAAACCCCTTGGAGTTGATTAAAAAGTTGTCGCTGTCTGTTTGCGAATGATTCGAGCCATGCGCGCTCATCGATTCGTTCCTCTGTTTGTCATTTCGGAAATCCGAAAGTGGGTTGTACCAAAATTATTCTAGTTAGTTACCGCTGCGGGAGTTTCAGCCTTAGCGTCATCAGCAATGCCGAGTCCTTGCTTGTCCGCCTCACTCAATTCACCATCTGCAACCGCTTGCAGAAACGCATCGTCCTTCATGGATTGCAAGAAAGCGGTAATCGCTGTGATCTCATCTTCCTTCAGCTTGCCTTGAAAGGACGGCATTTGAGAAACTTTTTGAAAGCCTTCGCGGAATTGGGCTTGCGGTTCCAGAACCGACTGCCGCACGTACTGCTCGTCAAACTTGACATCTTCGCCCTTCGAATTCTTAAACGTCTGACCAAAACTTCGCGCGAAACTAGGGCCAACGACTGTCTTACCTTCTACTGTAGAGTGACAGGATTTACAGCCCTGGCGCTCGTATAGCCAAAATCCATGCGCAATAGGATTGAGCGGAGGTTTGGCGGCTTCTACGAGCCATTGCTCGTAGCCCGCCGTGTCATGTACGACCACACCATGCCGCTTAATCATTTCACTATGCTGATCGCCACAGTACTCAGCACAAAACAGGTCGTACTCGCCCTCTAAAATCGGCTTGAACCACATCACAGTAACGCGTCCAGGCACCACATCTGATTTGGCTCGAAAGGCCGGCACATAAAACGCATGCAATACATCTTCCGAACGCATCCGCAAGCGAATAGCCTGATTGTTGGGCAGATGCAGTTTGTCGCTGATCGCGCCGTTGGGGTATTGAAAGGACCAGTCCCACTTCCGCGCCGTCACGTTAATGTCGAGAGTGTCCGGTGGGACGCGCATCATGTCTACATAACCGTACACACCCTGAGCGAAAATCCAACAAACAATCAGCGTAGGAATTACGGTCCAGGTGATTTCCAGCGCGTTATTATGCAGGGCAGTCGAGTCTCCCTCGTAGCCAGGGCGACGACGAAACTTAATCGCAAACCAGACCATGGCCCCTACTACAAGCACGAAGAAGAAAATCGAAATGTAGAGGATCATTAGGAAGAACCAATCGATCTCCTCCGCAAACGTGGAAGCTGCGGGTGGGAACCAGAAGGTTGCGTTCTTGTCTGCTAATAGCATTGGAAGTTCAATTATCGACATGACTCTTACTTTCGGACATCCGACGAATCGGCAATATCATTCTCTAAACTATTGTAGGAACCGGCATTCAACTGCGGAGCCTCATTTGCCAGTGCGAGCATTTTTGCCGCACCACTTTCTGCCGAAGCAGTCGCTTGACGCTTGGAAAACCAGAATGGAGCTGTCAATCCGAGCAAAAGCATGGTAAAGGCGGCTCCGCCGAACGCCATCATGCGACGGGCACTGGCCGTGTATCGATTGCTGTTGGGGTCATACATGTAACACATTTGAATAATGGCATCAGCAAGAGAAAGCGTTAGCTTACCCTCAGCCGCCTCTGCGATTGCTAACTTGAACTGGCTGGGCTCGCTGCCCAAGGACAAAAAGTACCGACAAATCCGACCATCAGCGCTTAAGAAATATGTCACAGCCGCATGGTTATACCGCTTATTCGCTCGATCGTAGCTGTATTGAAACCCAACAGCGTCCGCCAGCTTGGCAATTTGCTGTTGTTTGCCGGTTAGAAAATGCCAGCCACTGTCAGCCTTCGTTTCCCGCAGCAGACCGGTGTACTTGACTTTCGTCCTGCCAGCTTTCTCCGGCGTCTCCGCTGGATCAATACTGACCGTCAATATTTCAAAATCATCACCGATCCCACCACCATTAATTTCACGCAGCGTCTGTACCAACATGTCTAGCTGGGCCACACACAGCCCCGGACAATCGCTGTAGTTGAGTGTCAACACCAGTGGTTTGCCCTGCTTGAAATATCGGCCCAAACTAACCGCGTTTCCACGCTCATCCTTAAAAATGAGATCTAGCGGCACGAACTCGCCAACGCGATCAACGACATCGATTGACTGAGCAGCGAATGGCAGATCATCGTCCAATAACTG
>JBGSTP010000196.1:0-40823 GCA_041736515.1 Pirellulaceae bacterium | reverse complement strand
GACGAAGCGGCCAGTAGCCAACAGGTTCAGACGCTAAAACAAGGTCAGAATACTCGCTTCGATTTTCAGTGGGGCTTCGCATTAGGGCCTTTGCTCGCAACATAGAGTGTCATGATTTCTCTGAGCCTGTCGCCTTGTTGTCACGAATCTTGCGGCACTGATCGCTGCAATACTTTACCTCGTCCCAAACCTTCGCCCATTTCTTCCGCCAACTGAACGGGCGTCCGCAAGCGATGCAAACTTTGCTGGGTAGGTTTTGCTTCTTGTGTGCCATATTCGTTGCTTGTGGCGTGACTCTAATTAGCTACCGAGCACGAAGAATCTTTTCCATTTTGCGACCCTTGGCGAGTTCATCGACCAACTTGTCTAAGTATCATTCATTGGATGAGATGCTGATATTCTTCCTGCTCTTCAAGTCATTTGTGGTAGTACGTCGGGCGACTCCAAAGTCGAAGTTCATTTGGCGAGTTGACGGAGGCTGCAAACGTTGATTGAACCAGTCCCATATCAAAGACAGGGTAGTCCAGCATCGCAAATATCGGGTGCGTCAATTGTTCTGGTGGCAGGTCGGAATAACACGTTCTCAAGTAACCTTCGCAGTGAGCTCCCCAGGGCTGGTTCAGTTCGTGTTCCACAAAGGCAGTCAGTGTTGCGACTACTGATGTTACTTCGAGACCTTGCCTTTCCCAATTCAGCCCCAGGGTTGGGGCGGGTGGAACCTCGGTTACAGCAAGCCTTGCACATGTAAAAAAACCATCTTCCAAGGGGCTCTTACTGGAAGCGACCTCAAGCACGAACGGGCGTTCTGTCTGCCAAGCCATCGTCTTCAGCCAGAATACGATGTCTTCGTCGGCTGGATGCTGCTTCGAGTAATCCAAAGACAATAGCACGACGTTCTTGTTGTGTAATCGGACGGGCGGCTGTGGTTTCGAGCTTAGACTGTGGTACGTTTTGGACCAGCGAAGGCTTCGGGTTGCCCAAGCAATGTCTTTAGGATTGTCGAACATGTGGTGCTGGGCGATGTTGAGATCAGCGTCGAAGTTGTCGAGTAACAACAGCCTGGTACCGAGCTTCGTGATCTTTAAATCGCGAAGTCCATCTGGCTCCTTTGGCTGGGTTCCGAAATTGAATTCATACTCGCTGTCCGTCACCAGCCGGTCACCATCTTCTGAAAACGATGACGAAGCTTTGCTTGTGAATAACCTATTTAACCATCGCCACATTTAATTCGAGTCCCCCAGCAATCGTTCGCAAGACTTTACCCTGTCGAATTTGATCCTGATCCATTCAATCGCCTTCGCTTCCAGTCCAAGTAGTTTGCGAAACCGGGATGCGACCTCAACTTCTCAACCGTGTAGTAATCCCGCCCCAACTCCTTCTCGTCTGGGATCATATCATGCACTGAGTCGTGGCACATCTTGCACACGAGAATCGTTTGCTGCATCTGTTCCTTGGTGAAGTGACGTTTCCACCAATTCTTCCGATGGCAGTGGCGGGGAATCAAATGATGTTCGCTGTGAACTTCGTTGCTCCCGCAGAGTTGGCACGGCATTTGTGTTCTCCGCTTCCCCCAATGATTTTTTGCACCGCAACGGTACTAGTTATACCACCGACCACTTAGCTGTTCTGCCAGACTGGCAAGTTTTAGGTGCAGAGCAGATTCTTGCCAAAGGACTGTCTGATCACGACGCCAACTGGATTGAAGTCCAAGAATCAGTCAATGCATAAGACCACGAGCCCTACTTCAATCCAATCAGGATTGTCGTCTCAAGCTTTGCGGCATCATCACCATGATGACCGTAGATTTCGAGTGACGGTGAGCCAATCGTTTCGTTCCGTTCAGCGATTTCAGTTTTCAGTGCAGCCCATTTGGCTGGCAGGTTTTGATAAGGTCCAATGTGAACATGTTTCAGGTAGCGATTCAATTCGAACTCGATTGACTCCAGTTGTTTGGGGACCACTGCATCAGGTAGTAACTCGACGCCAACAAACATCCTTCCATCAGGCAAGTAGACCCAATGATTGATTCCCGTATTCGCAGTATTTGACCCTTTAATGACCTTCCACATCTCGTTCATCAGCTTCATGCCAACTTCACCAAACTGATTGTTCCGAACTTCCAATGATAAGCCGTGTAACTGAAATCGAATCGGCGTTGAGATAATTTCAATGTGCATTCGATCAACGCCTTTCAAATGAGGGAGCTATGGAAACTTACGACGCTTGGCAAGCTAAATAAGTCCGCCGTTGGCTCGAATGTTCTGCCCTGTAACCCAGCCTGCGTCTGACCCGACCAACATAGCAACAACGTCAGCGATGTCTTTTGGTTGACCTAGTCGCCCTAACGCCGCCATTCGTGCAAACGTCTGCTTCTGCTCTTCCGTTTTGCCCGCGCTAAACAACTCCGTGTCGGTCGGCCCTGGTGAGACCACGTTGACCGAAATCCTTCGTGATCCTAGTTCCTTAGCGAGCACATGTGAAAGTTGCTCAACTGCACCTTTGGTCGCCACGTAAGTGCCGTAGCCAGGAAGCATCAATGCCGTCGTTGACGAAGAGAAGTTCACAATTCGACCACCATCACTCATTCTTTTCGCTGCCTCTTGGCAACAAAAGAATGTTCCCTTCACATTCACAGCGAAGAGCCGATCAAATTCTTCCTCTTGGACATCGACGATAGGCTTAGTAAACATCGCACCAGCGTTATTAATCAAGAAGTCTATGCGACCAAAGTGCTCGATGGTTGCGTCAAAAAGTCGTCGAACGTCTTCTAAGCTGCTCACGTCTGCCTGAACTGCGACAGATTTACCTCCAGCATTTACAATCATTGCGACCGTTTCTTCGGCATGTTTAACATTGCCAGCGTAATTGACTATTACAGCCGCTCCATCTGATGCCAATCGTTGTGCGATTGCTCTACCGATTCCTCGCGAGGCTCCTGTAACCAGTGCGACTTTCTCAATTTCAAGACTCTCCACCGCCAGCACTCCATCAAATCAGTTTTGTAAATTCAACGCTGACCAAGGAATCTTTCAGTCAAATTTCACGTGAAGTGTCAGTTTCATGTCCACTGCACATTTTGTCGAAACGACGTTGCATTTCTTCAGGCGTTACATCTTCAATTTGTGAGCCAAGTAACCACTCATGGCCGAAGGGATCGAGTACCTTTGATGATCGCTCACCGTAAAACTGGTCCTGTGGTTCCATGATAAGCTTGGCACCTGCCGCTATTGCTCGATTGGTCAACGCATCGACATCATCGACGTGTAGGTGAATTGACGATCCTGTACCGCCAAACGCTTCTGGACCGACAATGCCGTACTCAGGGTACTCGTCAGAGATCATAACGGTGAATGTCCCAAACTTTAGCTCAGCATGTCCGATCCGTCCCGAAGGTTCCGTTAGCCGCATTCCTTCCGTCGCACCGAAGACGTTCTCGTAAAACTCGATGGCTGCGTTGGCATTGCGTACACGCAGATAGGGAAACACTTCTCGTATCATCTTAAGCCCTCTAATTGTTCAAGACTTGGATTTACACATCGGAGTATTATATTTTCGCAATTCGGTGATGCCATGGTATCCCAGCATCTCGATCTCATCGCTGTGATCTCGAAACAAGCGACGCAATTCATCGAGTGGCCCGACACCCTTGTCCGTTGTCCGCTCTCGTGACAGAAGCCTGGCCGCCGGACCAGAAAGTGCCGCTCGACGCGATGGGAATGGAGAAGTCTCCACCGCGGACCCTGGAATCAAAAGTACCGCGACTCGACCGATCCGCCGCTTAAAGTCGAAGTCGTCGCGGGGCAGGAAAATCATTTTGAATTCGATATTTCGAAATGAATTAGCCCATTGAGATGGCATTTTTGCGGACGGAGCCGCTACACTAGCAACCGCAACTGCGAAACTACCTATTGCTTCAACACAATTTAACTTAGGGTTTGTAGATTTATTGTAGAACGATTGTCCCAATCGTTTTCATAGTCAATTGGGACCATTGCTTTACACTGAACCCTAATTTTTAATGTGGACAAAGCACTAGCTGAGCGGCGACAGGATCGTGTCGCCGCTAAGCATTTTGGAAAGTGAATTACGCTTCAGCGTCATTCACTTCGGATTACATATCGCAGCCGCAGGTTGGAGCAGCTTGGCAGCAAGCTGGTGCTGGAACGGGTGCGCAGCAAGCAACAGGCACTGGAATACAGCCAGCCTTCGCAGCCTTGCGAGCCGTCAGTTGGGCAACCAGACCTCGGCGAGCACATGGGTCGCAACACACTTCGGATCGCTTAGTTTGAGCTTGAGATTTCGTTCAGAAAACAACCCGTTACTTAAAGGGATTGATTCATGCACGTTAGGCTGGGAATACTTTGGCTGGTTGCGTTCACCGTTCCTGCAGCCGCTCAAGAGATGAAAGTTTCTCGCGATATTGCATACAGCGATTCCACCAGCGAGCGTCAGACATTAGACGTTTTTTCTCCCCAGGCAGGTGACAATCTTCCAATCGTGTTCTGGATTCACGGTGGCGGGTGGATGAAGGGTAATAAGACGGCCGTGCAGGGGAAGCCGCGAGCCTTCACCGATCAAGGGTTTGTATTTGTTTCGACCAATTATCGTTTCGTTCCTGAGGTCAGCGTCAAGATCATGACGAGCGATATCGCCAAAGCACTTCGTTGGACCTACGACCACGCTGAAGAATTTGGTGGTGACCGGGCATCCATAGTTGTCATGGGACACTCAGCCGGAGCTCATCTGGCGGCATTGGTTTGCACGGATGAAAGCTACTTGAAAGCCGAGGGAATGTCTCTCTCGAATATCAAAGGCTGTGTCCCCGTGGATGTGTCGGTCTATGATATCCCCAAGCGCATGAGCGATTCTGCGCAGGCACCACCGACGGCTGCAAGAAAGATATTTGGCAACTCCCAAGCGTCGTACCAAGAGCTTTCGCCAGCCAATCATGTAGCTGCGGGAAAGGGCATTCCGCCATTTCTGATATTGCATGTAGCCTCGCGTCCAGAAACCAAGGAGCAATCGCATTGGTTTGCGGACAAGCTGAACGCAGCAGGCATTCCAGCGCGGGTCGTTGCCGCTGAAGGAAAAACGCACGGGACGATTAATACGGAACTTGGCAAAGAGGGCGATAAACCAACGCAGGAGATTTTCAGCTTTCTTCGCAACAGCAAACCTCCGAGATAAGGGAACTCCGTTGAATCGACTCGTTACTATTGCCGTTTACCAGTTCGTGGCGGAAGCCGAATTGATGCAGTCGAATCTCGAAGAGCAGGGTGTGCCAGCCTATCTTGCAAACGAAAATATCATCGCCATGGATTGGCTGCTCTCGGCGGCTGTGGGTGGCGTAAAACTGCAGGTTGCAGCCGAAGACGTCGAACTCGGCAAACAACTGATCGCCGAATTCGAAAGCAAACGCCGGCTTCGCCCGGATCCCGCGAACCCAACAGCCACGGTTCGTTTCGAATGCGAGAATTGCCATGAGCAGATAGCCTTTCCGGATTTTCGCCGCGGCGGAGTCGAAACTTGTCCGCATTGTCGCGGCTACGTCGATGTGCCTGACTAACTCCAGTTGTGGCTACTCTTTGTTAATGTAGTCACCACTGCCAAGCGGTTGGAGCTAATCGCTCGCCCGTCCACCGTCTGGCGATTTTGAAGTTGCGCTATTTGATTTAAGGGCAACGCCCCGTTCGTTTGCCTAGCCCAGCCCACCCGATGGACTAGGCTAGGTAATCTGCTGGGCCTTTGGCCCGGAAATTCAACAATAGCGCAACATCAAAATCTGGCGACAGTGGCTACGATTCTTTATGAGGACGGCTGTTGATGATTGCTCTCAATGCACCGAATTTCGCAGATAGCGACCGCGCATGAAAAAGCTTGAGCAATTCGCCCAGCAGCTCATCGCTACGGGAGTACCGGCGATCCAGGTGAGGGAGCCAATTGCCGTAACGCGTGCAGATTGTCTTGGGACGCGTCATTTCCAGCAGTCCTTCCCATCCCCGCGTTACTCCCCAGCCGCTCTGTTGTCGACCGCCAAATGCAACCCGTGGATCGGCGGTCGGTACGATGATATCATTAATGACTATGCACCCGGCATTGATTTGGCTAGCCCAATGCTCGGCGTATCCAACCGGGCCGAAAATAGAGGCAGCCAAGCTATACGGGCACAGGCGATCGAGCTCTAAGGCCTCGGCCATGCTGTTGACCGGCATTATCGAAACTACCGGTCCGAACAGGTCCTCGCGAGCAACTCGCATTTGAGGAGTCGCTCCGCTTAGAACAATTGGTTGCATCTGAGAAGAATTCTCTAGCGGCAGGTCCCCATAAACGATTTCCGCTCCACTGGAAGTTGCTTGTTGAGTTGCCGCGCGAATTGCACCGCACACCTGGACTGGAACTCGATAGGAGACATCCGCTTTGCGCTCAAGCTCCGCGACCAACAATTCTCGAAAGGTTGCAAGCTGTGCATGGGTAACAAACACGCGGCGCGGGGCGATGCATGTGGCTCCGCCATTGAGTCGAAGACCGTAGGCCAAGCACCGCGAAGCTCGAGTCAAGTCGGCTTTGTCGGAGAGGAACACGGCGTCGCAGCCGCTCAACTCCATCGTGGAAGGCGTTAGCGACGACTGCAACTTCGCCAGTACCGCGCGGCCCGTACTGGCAGATCCTGTGAGTAGCACCTTGTCGACTCCCTGCGTGATCGCGTGCTGTCCCGACTCGACAGACGAGTCAATAATGGGGTGCAACTCCTGCGGAATCCCGGCCTCAATCAAGCACTGCTGGAAGCGAGCGAGTATCTGTTCGCAACCCGGTGCCGGTTTCACAACAACCGCGTTGCCGGCCGCAAGTGCTTGAATGATTTGAACGCCCGGTAGGAATAGTGGGTAGTTGGAGGGGGCTAGGACAAGCACGATTCCCCAGGGTTCTCGGGTTGTGCGAACGCCAATCCGCCCCATCCACCAGGCAGCGTAGCGAAACGAAAGACTGGTTGGAGCGAGTGCACGGGCGCCCACTTTGGCTGTAAAACGACAAGCATCTGCCAGCGGGAATAGCTCGGAGGTCAGTACTTCGAGCGGACTGGCATTCGCTCGCGGACTTAGATCTAACAGCTCGCGCTGGTGAACGGCTATTAGATTAGCGATACGTCCGATAGCGGAAAATCGTTGCCGGGGCGTGCGTTCGCTCCAGACGGACTGCGCCGACCGGGCATGCTTTAGGGCCAGTTCGAGTGATGCGAGAGCCATTGGTTTTTAATGTAAGGTGATTCTATTCTTGGCGACACTACACCTTGGTGATGGTCCGTCGACCATTAGTCATTCCTGCTAGCTTTCGATTGTAGGCCACTTAGCACGCGGTAGCAGTAGTGGGAGCGATGCAGGCCAGCTGCAATTACCCTAGCCCTACCCTAGCCCAAAAGTCGGGCCATCCCGAATGCGACCCAGGGCCCTTTGCATCGCCCTTAGGTGAAGTAGCCCGCCGTTAACAATGCGAAGTAATTTGCCCCAGTAAATTCCAGGATTTGCTCTTACTACACGGTCGGGTGTGGGGTAACTTGAGAAGGCTTGGAAAAGAACGAGCCCGAAATCACGAGGCGGCTAAAGGCCTCGAATCAGCTTGGCGGACTATGTGAGTTTCTACCGCTTTTGGGCCTTCTAAACAATATTGACTAGCCATCGTTCTGGCTCTCAATCTGCTCAAAAGTGACAGACCCTAGATGACGACAACTGTTCTCGAAGTACCGACCCACGAAATGACCCCCGACACAATGGTGTTCCGCGATCTGCCTCTGAGCGACGAAGTGCAAATGGCCGTCCAAATGGCGGGCTATCTTTCACCCACCGAAGTTCAGGCTGAGATAATTCCTAACATGCTCAATGGTCAGGATGTGCTTGCACAGTCGCAGACCGGTACGGGCAAAACCGCAGCCTTCGCGCTGCCGATTCTTTCGCGCATCGACTTGCAGGGCTCTAATCCTCAAGTGTTGGTGCTCGCGCCAACTCGAGAGCTCGCTACGCAGGTTGCCGAGTCGTTCAAGACCTACGGTGCGTGCATGCCCAAGCTACGAATTGCGGCCATTTATGGCGGAGCCGACTATGACCCGCAGCTCCGCGCGCTCCGTAAAGGTGTCCACGTGGTGGTAGGAACTCCAGGCCGCGTGCTTGATCATATCAAGCGGGGTACGCTCAGCCTCGATTCCATTCGTTGCCTGGTCCTCGACGAAGCCGACGAAATGCTCAATATGGGCTTTCTCGAAGACGTCGAGTACGTACTGGCCAACACCCCACCAGAGAAGCAAATCGCCCTTTTCTCGGCTACCATGCCACAACCGATTCGACGGATTGCAGACCAATACTTGAAGGATCCTGCTACTGTCACTATCCGGCGTAAAGGTTTGACGGCTGAATCGATTGAGCAGCGCTGTGTATTTGTCAATGAAGGCGACAAGCCAGAAATGCTGGCACGCATGTTGGAAGCCGAAGATACCGACGGCGTGATCGTATTCACGAAGACCAAAGATTCGACCATTCACGTCGCCGAACGACTCTGCCAGTTGGGGCTGTCTGCTGCAGCGCTGAACGGCGACCTGCCGCAAGCTCGCCGACAGCGAACGGTAGATCAGTTGAAGTCGGGAGAACTGAATATTCTCGTGGCGACCGACGTGGCGGCGCGAGGCTTGGACGTGCAGCGAATTAGCCACGTGTTTAACTACGATCTACCGCACGATAGCGAATCCTATGTACATCGCATTGGTCGAACAGGCCGCGCGGGTCGCAGTGGGGTTGCGGTAATTTTTCTAACGTTTAGACAACGTGGCAAGCTGCGATTGATAGAGCGGGCAACCAATCAACCCATCGCAGTCGTGGAGCCCCCGCGCACGCGGGACATAAATCTGAAACGCATCGAGCGTTTCAAATTGCAGATTTCTGCGGCGTTGACCGGTAAAGATCTAGGGGTTTATAAGAAATTAATTGATGAAGTCATCGCCGAGACCGACCAACCCATAGAGATGGTGGCCGCAGCTTTGGCCAAAATGGTACGGGGAGAAACGCCGCTGCTTGTAAGCGAATTGCCCAAGTCGGCGAGCTTTGATCGCGGCGGGGATCGCGGCTTCGGAGATACCCGCAGTGACTTTAATCAAGGTCGTAGTGGCTCTCGCGAGGGTGCACGCGAAGGCGGCCGGCGACGTCAGAGCGGTCCGCCGCGTCCAGGGATGCAGCGGTATCAGATCGAAGTTGGAAAAGTGGATGGCGTGCGCCCCTCAAACATCGTGGGTGCCATCGCCAATGAGGCCGGCATTGCAGGTTCCGACATTGGCCCCATCGAAATTGGTGGTACGAGCAGCACTATTGACTTGCCCGAAGGGATGCCCAAAGAAGTTTTCCAACTGCTACAAAAAACTTGGGTATCCGGCAAGCAGCTTCGCATTAAAGCGATTGCTGGCGGGGACCACGGCACAGAAGGCGACCGAAGCAGCCGTCGATTTGAAGGAAATCGACGCGACAGTGCTGGCGAGCGACCTTTCAAAAAGTTTCGCGGCGCGCCGTCCGGACCACCCGGCTTGCGAGTCAAAGGCAAAAAGCCACGCAAGAAGTCGAGTTAGGCAACTTCGAGCTGTGGTTCGAAATCAAGCGGCCTGAGCTAATGAAACAAGTTATTGCCATCGTCCGACCCTACCTCGCGGAGCGAGTCATAGAAAATCTAAGGCTCGCGCCGTTGGAGGCGCTCATGGTTCGTGAAGTGCAAGGTTTCGGACGGCAAAAAAACTACCTCCAGAGCTATGGCGATAGCGAGTACAGCTTGGCGTTTCTGCCCAAGGTCGAAATCACTATGTGGGTTGAAGACTTTCGCGTCGAAGAAGTCATCAAGCGACTGACGGAAGTTGCCCGGAGTGGCAGAATGGGCGATGGGAAAATACTAGTTCTCCCCATTGATGGGATGTCGGCATTCTAGCTTGGCATCACACAAAATGCGAAAGTCGCACCATCGCATCGCGAATCTTTTCCCGGGCACGTTGACGCAAACCTCGAACGGCCGCCGGTGTGGTATCCAGTCGCTCGGCGGCCTGCTCCACGCTGAGTTGCTCAAAATACAACATTTCGATGACTTGCTTGTACTTGGCGTCTAGATTCGCCAGCGCTACGTGAAATGCTTGTGTCATCTCCTGTCCTTGGGCAATCACACTCGCCCGCGGATCGCTGGCCACGGCCAACGAATTGATAAACTCATTTACACTGTCGGAGTTTCTCGAAGATCCATGATCGGTCATGGCCGCTTCGCGCTGTCGCGAGCATTTCCGCAGGGCATCTTTGGCAGCATTCTGCACGATCGTTTTTAGCCAGAAAAACAGGCTGGCTTCGCCGCCATGGGCCTCAAAACTAGCAAATCCCCTCAATACGCGCACGAACGCATCTTGGAGCACTTCATCGGCGGCCACCCGCTCTCGAAAGGCCACTGGGATTGCTCGGTACGCGATGTCCCTCAACCAATCATAGCGCAATAGCAATAGTTCTTCGAGCGCATCGCGATCGTGAGCGAGCGCTCTATCTATAGTCGAACGATCGGAGCTTTCGGTCATGGTTTTCGATACCGTATTTCCTGGTCAGCCAACAAATCAACCACGCCAATCGCATTTTTCGTGGGACTTTGCACGTCGAATTCGTCTGTTATTGACTATGCAATGTAACTCTACTGACGGGCAATGTAAAGCTTCTTAGCCCCATCGGGGGTGTGCAACCACGGAGACATTCACTTTCGCGAGGCGGGTGTGATTGACAAAGTCAACGTTTCTGAGCCTCGCAACACTTTGGAGGAGGTAACCTGACCAACTTTGAGGGCCTCTATGGCGTAGGTGTAATCGTAGATATTTTCGATTTTCCTCCCCGCTAGCTCAATAATGATGTCGCCAGCCTGCATGCCAGCCACTTCGGCGGGCGCCCCCTTGGTCACGCCACCCAGTTTGACGCCCTTCACATCCGCTTGGGAATAGTCTGGCACGGTTCCGAGGTACGCTGTCAGGTTGGCTCGCATCTCTGGCTGAGCGGTTTGTTCCTGGTAAGCAGGCGCAGTTTCCGCCATCACCAAATCGCGTGCAATCAAGGCCATTAAACGCGCAATTTGCGCTGCCCCTTCATAGTTGAGCAGTTCGGGAGTATCGCGCGGAGTATGGTACTCTTCGTGCGAGCCACTAAAGGCAGCCAGGATGGGGACGCCATGCCGAAAGAACGTGCTCGCGTCGGTTGGCAAGTGACAGTCGTTCTGTAGAATCAGCGGCAATCGCACGACGGCATTGCGTCGCTCGATGGCTCCCGTCCAATAGGGCGAAGAGCCAATTCCCTGCAGGATCAGATTATCGCGCAGGCGTCCAACCATATCTAGGTTCAGGTTGGCCACAATCGCAGGATAGAGCGACGCCGATGTGTGGGGCGCGTCCTGCGTAGCTACCACTCGCTGCGGAAAGAGTGTTGCAAAATCGTCGGCAAAAGCTTCCGAGCCCCGCAATCCCAACTCTTCACCGCTCCAGGCCGCAAACAAAATGTCGCGTTTCAGGCCAGCGCGAGTTGGTTGGTTTTCGCCGGCCAAGTACTGAGCAATTTCTAACATGCCAGCCACGCCCGACGCATTGTCGTCTGCACCGCGATGGACCCCACCGCGTTCATCATCCTTTGCCAGCGAGCCGCCGCCGCTGCCGGTACCCAGGTGATCGATGTGGGCCCCCACGACAATCATTTCTCGGGTCGTTCCGGCAGGCCTGTCTGTTGGGTTGTCTGCAGTTGCAGGTGCGTCTGCAGATGTAAGCGCGGGGGCAGGCAGCAAGGCCAATACATTTCGCCCACGCGATTTCACAGGCTCCACATCGATCTCGGCAGCAATCTTCACGCCTGGCAGTTCGAATCCCATGGCCATTTCGCCGCCGTCTAACTCCTTTTGGATCTCTGCCAGATCCTCGCCAGCGATCGACATCCAGCGAGTCGCCAGTTCGTCGGCGATGCTAACCACGGCGAGGCTGGTTGCTCCCAGGGAGCCGTCGCGTTCAAGTGGCATCACCCGCGTCCGCACTTGGCTCGTAGGGCCGCTAACAAATATCAAGCCCCGCGCACCGCGATCTCGAGCCACCATGGCTTTGTAACGCTCCCCGCTATAGCGCGCCAAATGCTGGCGGCGCTCCGGGGAAATATCCTGTGGCATTTGCCGAAACACCAAGACCCATTTGTCGGTCACATCTAGGTGCACATAACTGTCATACTCGGCCCCATGTTTATCTTTCCCTGTGCTCGTCGCGTTGGCAGGATCGCTGGCGGCAGACGAGTCTTCGCTCGGTGCCACAATCCCATATCCAGCAAACACAACGGCTGTGGGGGCGACGGGGCCTGTCTTGGAAAAGAACACGGGCCTCCATTGTCGCTCCAATTCGTAGGCTGTTTCGACTGGCGTTGTTTTGTCGGAATCGTTGGCGGCGACCAGTTTTAGTGCGTTATTCGTTCCGAGTCGAACATCCGAAACAAACTCAAACTCGTGAAAAAAAGTCCCATCCTGCCCAGCCGGTTTCAGCCCCAAGCTTTCCAGATAAGCCGCCACATAAGCGGTTGCTCTAACCTCACCGGCGGTGCCAGTGAGTCGTCCACCAAGCTCGGGTCGACACAAATAATCCACATGGCGGCCGATATCAGCGGCTAGAAATCCAGGTGCCGTCAATCGAGCGGATTCCGCCGCAACGGTGAGGCTGTCGCTCGCCGCGCCAGAGTCGCTATCTGCGGCCAGACCAAGCAATTTACGAGCGGCGGAGTCATTCCACTCTGCTTCGACCAATTGCGACTGAGAATTACCACCATTGCTGGTCCACGTTAGCGACTTGCCATCGGGAGTGAACACAGGCAAACCGTCAAACCCAGCGCTAGCGCGGACAGGTTCGTGCTTTCCAGCCGCATCGACCAGGTACAGTTCAAAATTCCCGAAGCCATGTCGATTGGTAGTAAAAATCAAATAGTCGCCGCTGGGGTGAAAGTAGGGCGCCCAGCTCATGTGCCCCAAATGCGTGAGCGAGCGTTGGTTCGATCCGTCGACGTTCATTAACATGATCTCTGCAGTTGCCCCGTCGCGGCTAAACCGACGAAAACAGATTTGATTTCCATCCGGTGAAAAGAATGGACCTCCGTCGTATCCAACGGCGGTGGTCAGTCGGCGAATGTTCTTGCCATCGCTGTCCATCAAGTACAAATCCATCGCCGAAGCGGGGTCTAGCCTAAATAGCTCTTGCTCCTCGGTCGTCAGCTCGCCAGTGTAGGCGCGGCGGTTGGATGCGAAACAAATCAGTTTGCCGTCTGGAGAATAGGAACCCTCGGCATCATAGCCTTCGGCATGGGTCAACTGCTGTGTTTCACCCGTGTCGGTGTCGTACGCCACGAGTTCATAGGTAGGATCGTAATCCCAACTGTATCGCGAAGTCTCACCGGTGGCCCGGGCCTTGATTTCATCGCGCTGCTTCTGCTCGGCCTGTGGATCAAACTGCGTCGAAGCATACAGTATCCGGGTGCCGTTCGGATGGATCCAAGCGCAGGTTGTTTTGCCAATTCCAGGCGATATGCGATGCACATCGCCGGTCTCACGGTCCATCAGATAGATTTGAAAAAAGGGGTTGCCCGGCTCGCGCTCGCTCTGAAAAACCAGTTTTTTCCCATCGCGAGAAAAGTAACCTTCGCCAGCGCGACGGCCATCAAAAGTCAACTGTCGGATATCGGTCATCAAATCGGCCTGAAGCCGCTGAGCCAAATCAGGATCGTGTGTCAGCACGTCCTCTGCCAATGGTTGTGCGCTGACGTTATGGCAAAAAAGCAACACAGCCGCAACCAACGCGACGGCAACGCGGTTGGAATAGCAAGGCAAACAGACCATAGGACTAGACATTAACCGTGTTGGCATTTCGGCTTTCCGTGTACAGAATGGCGAGGTTGTGAGTTATACTTTGGCGGGCCACGCGTGCGGCACCGCACTTTGCACCACAGCTATCAAAGTATAACGAACTAACAGAATCGTGGATTGTCCCCACGAGCACCGTGCAGAATACCAACAGCTCGATACCAAACGCTCGCGTCTGCGGTTGGATTAGCGCACCAGGAAAACAGAAAATATGCGAGTTGGGTTGTTTATTCCTTGTTACATCGATCAGTTTTTTCCCCAAGTGGGAATGGCTACTGTCGAAGTTTTACAGCAATTTCCAGAAATCGAGATAGATTTTCCCGTTGCGCAAACTTGCTGCGGTCAGCCGATGGCCAATACCGGCTGCCTGGACGATACACGCCCGCTGGCAGAACGGTTTTTAGAGATTTTTGTCGACTACGATCATGTGGTTTGCCCGTCGGGCAGCTGTGTGTCCATGGTCCGAAATCACTACGAATCGTATTTTCACGCGGATGCGCGGTATGAAAAATTGAAGTCTTGCACTTGGGAACTCTGCGAGTTTCTGGTGGATGTGCTCAAGGTCACTTCGCTTCCACACCCATTTCCGCACAAGGTTGGCCTGCATAGCAGTTGCCATGGGCTGCGCGAGTTGCGATTGGGCTCATGCTCGGAGCGCATGGACGCGCAGCCCGATAAAGTTCGCGACCTGTTGCGCATGGTTCCACAGCTCGAGCTGGTAGAACTGCAGCGTAGCGATGAGTGCTGCGGCTTTGGGGGGACGTTTGCTGTCGCCGAAGAAGGCGTTTCCATTATGATGGGCGCCGATCGCGTTGCCGACCATCTCCAGGCCGGAGCAGAAATTATGACAGCTACGGACACGAGTTGCTTGATGCATATGGATGGCATCATTCGCCGGCGCAAGCAACCGTTGGCCATCATGCACATCGCAGAAATACTCGCCGGCAGAAAAATCACGCGGTAAACATTGCATGTTGCTTAAAGTTGGCAGACCGCCCTTCGGACAAGAAACAAATTGGCGCGGAGCCCCCGACTTGTCTACGGGCGACGCTCGCGACCATTCACTCGACTATGCGAATGAATGAGAGGTGGTGAGAGGAATGGCGTAGATGGAACCCAATCCACTCTTCGCGCGTCAGTTTTCCAAGCACCGGGTGAGGTGGATGCTCCAAGTCGTAAGAACAGAATCCGCGAATTGAGCCAAGCAGTCGCGACTTCTGTTCGTCGAATAGTGCATCGACGGGAGGCTCAAGTCGATGTTTGATCGCCGCCGGAATGGGAAGCCACGGGGGAAATCGGTAGTGGGTTACGATCGACCTGAAGGGCCGCACTAGAATTCGAACCACTCTAGGGTAACCAGCGGGAAGTTGCTGCATCGACCCCTCGAACGCACCAGCGAGATGCGCAAAGTTTTGAGCTGCCGACCACTGCCCCAATGGTTCGTGATTATCCATGCGGATTCGCTCAATATACGTTTGCAATTCGTCAATCGTGTGAAAGTGCATTGTCGCATTCTAATCACAAGGTATCTAAGGCGAGAGGAACGATTTGGGTTCCAATCGGCGGGACTCAATGCGATGTAGCTCGGGCCTTATTTCAAAATTGACCAAGTACGAGTCAAACGCAGTTTCAATGACCGAGGCGGTTACACGTCTTTAATTGCGAGTCACAGCGCGCCCGCCGCGGGCAAGTTAACCGCTTTGCCGGGCTGGAGTTGCACCTCTTGGTTCTGCATAACTTTTTGAGAGTTCAACCTTGAAACTGCCGTCATTGAGTCGTCGGCAATCAGCGGGCATGGACCGACAGTATTCTAAACTCTTCTACCGCAAGATTGAACTTGATCGCCTGGTTGCGTTTGGTATTGACTAGGTTGACATAAACCGCGTTACCGGTGCGACTAGCGACGACATCGATTGCGTCGGGGCAACCCATTCATCGGGAGTTTCGTTGTCGAATAAGCCAACAGCAACAACGGAGACTGCGTACCCACTGACAGCACCTTCAATTTTGAAAGCCAAGTTAATCTTTAAATAGAATTCGAAATATTCCAATTGCGCGCATTGACGCTTGCTAAAAACCCCGTAGTTTGAGGGACGTTCAGAATCAACTGTTCTGTCAATGCGGTCACATGTTCAGACAATGGCACTCTCCCTTAGCGGGGCTCCGTCCGAATTGCACAACATACTTCAATGCTCTTTTCAACATTTTTTGAATTTTATGCAAGACCGCCGCAAACGAAAAACGGCTTTTCACTCCCGTCTTCGCCTTTCGGGCGAACGTCTAGAG
The DNA here is from genome assembly GCA_041736515.1 of Pirellulaceae bacterium. Classification (GTDB taxonomy): domain Bacteria; phylum Planctomycetota; class Planctomycetia; order Pirellulales; family Pirellulaceae; genus Aureliella. Next base: position 24,623 of record JBGSTP010000196.1, on the reverse strand, counting down.
CGGAGGCTCATGCTTTGCAGTAACGTTAGCGGAACATACAACACGGATCAGGTTTGGGCCGACACCTCCCAGCCATATTGTCTCGTCGGAGATGTTGTTATCGGGGCAGGGGCTTCGCTGTCGATCGGTCCTGGCGTGGAAGTAAGGAACGTAAATTCCAACAACGAAATGTATGTGCGTGGAAGGGTTACCGCACGCGACGTCGACTTCACCGGAACTGAAACCGAGTTGATCGTCGAAGCTACCGGAACGCTCGATCTATCGTCTGGGTCTACTCTTGCTGGACATCGAGTGCTATATCAACCGAATAGTCGGGGCTCGATCATAGACTCGATTTTTTCCTCTGCCCGACTAGAGGTGTTCACTGCGGGCCTAGCCGATATTTCGGGCAATACGTTTGAAGGCCCGATTCCAGTGTATGCTAATCCGTCGGTTGTTCCAAAACTTTATGGGACGAACCGATATACGAGTCAAGCAACGATACAACTTGCTGGGACCATGTTTGCCAACGCTGATTTTGCGATGCACCCCAACTTGTCGCGTTACCAGCTCTTGGACGATGTCATTGTCCCTGCGGCATACCAACTGAACATCCAGCCCGGGCTGACTCTGCATAACGACAATCAACATGCAGAGCTGTTTGTTCACGGACGTTTGCATGCGGCGGACGTCGACTTTACTGGGACTGAATCCGAGTTGATCGTCGAAGCTACGGGAACGCTCGACCTGTCGTCGGGGTCCACTGTTGCTGGACAGCGAGTGCTATATCAACCGAACAGTCTGGGCTCAATCAAGGACTCGACTTTCTCCTCTGCCCGGCTAGAGGTGTTCACGGCGGGCGTAAGTGAAATATCAGGGAATACCTTTCAAGCTGTGGCTCCGGTGTATGCTAATCCAGCGGTTGTTCCAAAGCTATACGGGACAAACAGATATACGAATCAAGCCACGATACAACTTGCTGGCACCATGTTTGCCAGCGCTGATCTTTCCATACATCCCAACTTATCGCGTTACCAGTTATTGGACGATGTCATCGTCCCGGCGACATACCAGCTGAACATCCAGCCCGGGCTGACTCTGCATAACGACAATCAACATGCAGAGCTGTTTGTTCACGGACAGTTGCATGCGGCAGACGTTGGCTTTACGGGGCCTCAAACTGAGCTGATTGTCGCTTCTGGCGGTGAACTCTGGGTGGACAGTGCCGCGGTCCTGGCTGGAAACAGAATATCCTATGCGGCGAACAGCCGTGGGCGGATTACCTGTTCGGAAATTTCGCTACAGGTCGATATCGACTCGGGGGCAGATTTGGATTTAATTGGTAACGAAATAGCCATTGGCAGTGTTCGCGCAAGTGGTAATGGAGCAATTGTGATTGACTTCACCAACCAGTATTGGGGAACACCTGCGCCGAATGAAATTGAGGGTAGAGTCTTTCATAAAAACGATGATGCTAGGCTGCCGTTGGTAAATTTTACGCCGTTTCTAACTACGCCACCGGCCACCTGCTCGGCTCCTCCAGTTCTGCCACCTATCGCTGATCAGTCGGTGAGTGAATTACAAGCAGTTGAATTCCAAATCAGGGTAATCGATTCGGATACTCCACCAGAGTTACTCGAGTTCAATTTGGATCGAGGGCCGATTACCGCGAGAATAGATCCCGTTACAGGCAAATTCTCCTGGTTACCAAGTGAATCTCAAGGGCCAGGCCTATACAATTTCGAGGCGCGTGTTCGCGACAAGGTCTACCCGAACCTAGAAGACACTGTGACGTTCTCAATTGCCGTTGCGGATGTCAATGTTGCACCGAACCTTCAACGCATTGGTGACCAAATCGTCAATGAAACGGAGGCTATCGAGTTTGTAGTGTTGGCGGAAGATTCGGATATTCCGCAGAACAAGTTAACCTACTCAATGGGGTCAAATGGACCAGCAGGAGCGACTTTTAACCCAGAGACTGGCGAATTCTCTTGGACGCCCACCGAAGATCAAGGCCCTGGTCAATATGCAGTTTCCTTTCAGGTAACCGACGATGGGGTGCCGCGATTGAGCAGTTCGGAGTCGATAACAATCACGGTGGGCGAGTTGAATCAGGCCCCCAAAATGAATGCGTTACAGAGTCAATCAGTTGACGAGTTGACATTACTCAGCCTGTTTGTCCACGCAACTGATCAAGATAGGCCGGCTCAAGCTCTAACCTATTCATTTGAGGCACCCGCGCCGGCTGGAGCAAGACTTGATGCGTCAACGGGGGAATTCTCGTGGATGCCGTCAGAATCGCAGGGACCAGGCGAATACGTTCTTAAAATTAGAGCTACGGACGATGGAGTACCAGCCCGTAGTGTCGAGCGACAGCTAACGATAAGCGTAAAGGAGGTGAACTCTCCTCCCGAACTGCCCCCCCTGCAAGATCGCCTTGCAAATGAACTTGAGGCCATAGAGTTCCTGGCGACCGCATCCGACAGCGACATTCCTCTAAATCGACTGACCTATCAATTTGCTTCGACGGCACCCGCTGGGGCGACAATCGACGCATCCTCGGGCTCATTCTCTTGGACCCCCAGTGAATCACAAGGACCGGGAACCTACCCTATCTCAATTCAAGTCTTCGAGGTTGCCAATCCATCTTCGACAGCAATTAAGACTTTTGAGGTGCAAGTCAACGAGGTAAACTCTGCACCCACGATAGCGCCAATTCCGGACCAGAGCTTATCTCCCGGCCAGGCGTTATCTCACCTTGTGATTGTTGAAGATAACGACCTGCCAAGTAACGCGTCAAATCTAGTTCTGTTGCAGGGACCTGAGGGCGCGGTGCTAAATCCTCAAACTTTCGAAATCAGTTGGGTACCAACCTCGTCGCAGCTTGGTACTCATCAGTTCGTCTTAGAAGCGACGGATGATGGCCAGCCCAGCCTAACGTCGCAAGCTAGTTTTGTGGTGGTTGTTTCGGAGAACAGACCGCCGGAATTTGAAAGAATACCGAACCAACGGGTCGATGAGCAAACGGAACTGCAATTGGCCATACGGGCAACAGATCCCGAGCACACCAATGTAGTTTATCGGTTGGACGCAAACAGACCGTCGGGTGCTTCGATCAACGCGAGTTCAGGCGTCTTTACTTGGATACCTGACGAAAGCCATGGTCCCGGGTCGTATACTTTGACAGTGTATGCTTTGGATGAGGGAGTTCCCCCTGTTGAAAGCTCAAGCACTTTCACAATAGAGGTCGGCGAGGTCAACCTACCACCAGAATTGAAGCATGTGCCGGAATTAAGGGTGAGTGAAGGAAAACTACTAACTGCTTTGATGAAAGCAACGGATGCCGATGTTCCGATCAATTCACTGAGCTTCGGGTTTGTAGGCGAGGTGCCTGATGGCATGTCGATAGACTCGCTATCTGGAGAGATTCGTTGGACGCCTTCGGAAGCACAGGGGCCAGACCAAATGCCGTTCCAGGTTGCGGTCTATGACGAGTCGGGCGCTTCGTCCGTACTTGTCGTAATTGTACATGTCGATGAAGTCAACTCTCCTCCAACAATGAGTGCAGTTCAACCCCCGTCGATTGCAGAGGGTTTTCAGATGGCACTTGAAGTTGAAGCCAGAGATGTAGACATTCCTGTCCAGCCGCTGCGCTTTTCGCTTTCGACAAACGCCCCCAGCGGTATGGAGATTGACGCCAACGCGGGGATTGTCCGCTGGACTCCAGGTGAATTTCACGGCCCTGGGGTTTTCCAGGTTTCGGTTACTATAAGTGACGGCGTTGATTCTATAAATCAGATGTTTATCGTTGAAGTAACCGATAATGCTCCCTACCAGTATTTCGTCAACAATTTCGACGTGAATGTCGACGGGCTAGTAACGCCGATTGATGTGCTCCTGGTAATCAACCATCTCAATTCATATAGCGGTGACCTAGGCGATGGTTTGCCTAAGCTTGGCGACCCTTTGGTGGACGTTAACGGCAACGGCTTCGTTTCTCCAATTGATGCTTTGCTTGTGATCAATTGGCTAAACCAGAGGGATGCCCTGAGAAGCGGGGAACCTGATGATCAGCTAGTTCCTGTCGACCTTTTCGCCAATTGGAAGAAAAGGCAAGGCAAAAAAGTATCTGGCACGAATGGCGCTGTCGCGAACATATTAGCGCGAAGGTTGGCCTAGGACCGATGCAAGATTTCCGTAAACTATGCTCCAGACAAGGAGATCTCGAGATTCAGCCCGCGTGGGTAAATAAGAGACGTCGGCATTGATACGATATGATGATGAAACCTTGAAACCAAATTTCGTTGTGAACTTCGTAAACGCTCCACCACTTGTAATTACTGGCGAGACAAACCTCGAAAATGCTTCGCTGGCTTTTGAAAATCTCATCTTAGGCGGTCATCGCCAAAGCTTGGCTACCAACCCAACAAATCGCTTTCCATCGCTGGCGTTCTTTCACCGCCACCCATTCTTCGGTGTGAACTCAAGGCTATAGATGTGCACGGGCTGCAGTTTCCCTTGGACGGAAACGGTGCCGATCTCGTGAACGTTGAAGTCATTGTCGGAGGGCAACTGGGCTAATAATGCTTGTGACAGAATGATGGAGACTTCATGCAGTTTGGTGAGTGATTCGAGACGAGCGGCGGTGTTGACCGTGTCACCCAGCACTGTAGAGTCCATACGAAATTCTGCGCCGACCGTCCCCATTACCACCAGTCCATAGTGCAATCCAATCCCAATGCGAATTGGTGGCCATAATTTCTCTTTCAATCGCGCATTCAACTCGGGCAAGGCACGTTGCATTTCAATGGAAGTCTGCAGTGCTCGAGCGCAAGCACTGGGCTGATCGCCAGACTCATACTCGTCGAACAAAGCCATCACGGCATCACCGATAAATTTATCGATAAAACCACCATTGCGTTTGACGACCGTAGCCATCTCTAAAAAGTAGAGATTCAGATAGTCCAGCAGGTCCGCCGGACTAAGTTGCTCCGAGATGGTTGTAAAGCCACGGATGTCGGAAAATAAGACCACCAGGGACTCGGAGTGGGCATTGCCGAGCGTAAACTTCGAAAGATCTTCGTCTGTAATGCGTACCAAGAATCGCTTGGGAACAAATTTTTCGAAGGCGCTCTTGAGCTGGTTCACATGGTTGAAGGATCTTCTGAATCGAACAGATATCGTCATCGAGATGACCACTACGAAAAAGACGAGCCCGAAAGGGGAGAGCCACGTAGTTTGAAGCAAGCCATGGCTATACAGAATGTCATGCAAATAGGTCGCAACGAAAACAGCGATCCCGACCAAGATATAGCCGGCTAAAGGCACCCCAAGCCATAAAGCGCGAACCAAATACAAAATACCCACCAGCGCAGTCAATGCTGTAAAGGCTTGGAAAAACGGAATCACTTGGCTGGAAACAAGCATCGAACTCGTCAACACCACCAGTGTAAAGGCGATCGCAACAACGATTACAGTCCAGGCCAATTGCCGCGAAAAATGGGCGGGAAACATGGCATGGACAAACAAGGCGAAGAAGGACACACTGCCAAAAAAAGAACAGTAGTCAATTCTGAGCCCAACTTCGCTGCTCAATTCAGGCAACAGCTCTCGTAGCAAATACTCGTTATTGCAGGACTGCCACAGCATGACAAAAATGCAGCCGAGTGCAAAGTAAAGCGATGTCAACTCTTGGCGTCGATAAAAAAAGTGGATCAAATGGTAACCCGCCATGACCGCGATGCTAGCCAATACAAACATATCAGTCATCGACTGCTGCCGTTCATGCAAGATCAACTGTTTGTCGGTGCCTAGCAGGATATGACGCGAAAGTCCTCCCGAGCGATGGTGAAAATTTGCAATATGAACGACCAAAGAAATTTCTTGGCTTGAGGAAAAAAACAGTGCCGATCTTGGGGCGTAGAGTGCCCTGGTTGTGTCTTTATGCCTGCCAGGTTTTCCCATGGAGGCAACCAGCTGATCATCGATCCATAAGTCGTACGCGGATAAAGCAGCCTGCACGCGAACAGCAAAAATTCCGTCCAACCGAGGCAATATCACACGCAGGTGGTAGGTACCAAAAGCGTTTCCGCCCAACAGCCGTTTTTCTCCCCCCGACTCAGTCACCTCGACTTGATCCCAGACACCAGGAACCGAAACAAATTGCTTGGCACGACGCTGACCGTTTATAAGTTCCTTTGCGGACACAAATTCATTCGGAAAAAACGACCACTGCCCATCCAAGCGGACCATTCCATCGCTGGCTGGCTCCCAGTCCGAGATGTCAATCACCCCAGCTTCTCGCTGTGCCGGGGCATAGGTGGGCGCACATCCGAGGCACACACCAAGACATAGCAGGCCACATGCTAGATACGGATGGAGCTGCCCCCGAGTTGCATTGGATTCGACGACGATTGAGCCACGCACGCGTTGTCCAGTTTGAATGTCTAAGCTCGCAGAAACGAAGAAACGAAGAGGACGCGATTACGGGTCGCACCCTTTGCCTGATGGCGATAACTCGTTGCTTCGCCGAAACCGAGTATACACATCTTAGGCACGCTGAACTGTCAAATTATATGCGCTCGATTCGGAAAGCTGGGGCTGGCTACGCTACCTTCCACCGCTTGGCAGCGGGTGGCTACGTCTTTTACTTCCTCCGCGTTTCTACGTAGCCACCGTCGCCAGATCGACAGACGGTTGTCGGGCTGGCAACGGCGGTCGTCAAAATCCTGTCTGGCCTTGAGCTGGCGGACATTTTTGGTTCCTTGTCTGCGATGTAAACTCGGAAATCGAGATCCACCTCAAAACCATCAAAAAAGTATATTTTTTCTTGACTTACCTACACCATGTCGGTACCATCACCTACAGACAGTAGGCAACATACGGGACAGGGAGTTTCAACGATGGGCAACGCCGATAGTACACCGCTAACCGAAGCGCAGCGGGAGATAATGGAAGTCGTCTGGGAGCGAGGCGAAGTGACGGTCAGCGAAGTTCGCGAGGCGCTTGCACCGCGTCGCGACGTCGCTCGCAATACAGTGCAAACCATGATGGTCAGGCTCGAAGATCGTGGCTGGCTCAAGCATCGCGAGGCGGGACGCACTTTTTATTACGCAGCTGCGCGAGCTCGAGCTAGCTCGTTGGGCGCAAAAGTTGCGCAGATGATCGACCGCTTCTTCGCCGGCTCGCCGGAGGAAATGGTGACAGCTCTGATCGAGTATCGCGGACTTTCCGAAAACGAAGGCCAACGCATTCGCCAGATGATCGAGCAGGCAGAAAGTAACAAAGAGTCTGGTTCAACCCCAAAAACTAAAGGGAAACGCTCATGAACTTTCTAGCGTTATGGAATGCCCTAGTGGCTAGCGTTGTGACTGATGGGGCTGTCATCTGGTGCGTGAACGTACTGCTGCAAGCGAGCCTGGTAGCTGTCATGGCACTAGCGCTTGGCGCTTGGTTTCGTCGCAGTCCGGCTGTTCGCTACGGCGTGCTCTGCTGTGGATTGCTGCTCACACTGCTCTGCCCGCTGAGCGTGTTGTACCTACAATCTGCCGGATTCGGTCTACTCACTGTCTCGCTCCAGTCCGTTGATCCGCCTTCTACCTCAGTTGCTGAAGCCACAGCAGTCAACGCCTCTGTACCCGAAATCGATCGTATCGAGACGGTTGCGAATGTCCCAACGGATTGGCCAACTGCCACCACGACGGTCTCGGCTGATGCCCCAGGCCACGCAATGACAGCCACGGGTTTTTCCGGAAGCGAGCAGGATGATGCACGCATCGCCACGCTGCAAGCAGAGCCTGCTCCGTCGCCAACGATGTCCGGCATGCAGAAAGAACAGAAGCCAGCCGAGACAGCACCCTTAGCGGAGCCCGCCGCTCCCGCTCCGAGCCTCAGTGCAATGGCACGCGCGATAATTCCGCCGATACTCATGGTGTGGTTTTCGGTGGCTACGTTGCTGCTATTTAGGCTGGTCGTGGGATGGATGCGCGTATTGCAGTTATTGCAAACCTCTGCGCCTCCGACCGATCAAGAGTTGATGGGTGCCTTTCGCACAGCCTGTGCCGCATTGAACATCTCGGAGCGAATCGCGGAACTGCGCACCTCAACTCGATTGGAGGGCCCGATTGCCGCAGGATGTTTGCGTCCCACCGTTGTGCTTCCACAAACGTTGTCCGCTCAGATCACCGACAAGCAATTGCATGAAATCTTGGTCCATGAGTTGGCGCACGTCGTGCGGCATGATCAGATCATCGTACTACTGCAGAATGTAACGCAAGCCGTATTTTGGCTACATCCTCTGGTTCGCCACCTGAATCGCCAGTTGGCGCAAGCCCGCGAGGAGGTTTGCGACAATTACGTGTTAGCGGCCAGCGATGCACCTACCTACAGTCGTACGCTGTTGACCATCGCCGAGATTGCTCGTCCGCGACACCCACTCCCTGGCACCGTAGGTCTCTTCACCTCGCGCTGGAGATTGGAAAGTCGCATCGCCGGACTGCTCGACGCACGTCGTAGCCGCATGACCAAACTCACCACCCGCGGTATGGTGTTGGTTGCCTTGATGGCGATCACTCTAGTGGGTTTATCTTCACTAGCCACATTATCGCTGGCGGTGGCGGAGGCCAGCGGTGCTGATGACTTGAAACCCTCCGACGCGGGAGCATTATCGAGCTCGGCTGCGACTACTTCCGAGACGATTCGAATCAAAGGACGTGTGCTGTTGCCAGATGGATCTCCTGCGACCGGAACAATTGTTCGTGCCCAAACGCCAGTCTGGGCTTCGCTACGGGAATTGGTGGGTGACGCGGTCCAGCCGGCTGTCAGCGAGACGAGGACAGACTCTATAGGCGGTTTTGAGATTGAGTTTTCGACGAAGCCGTTTGGCGACTTGAGTAGATTCGATACCTTTTGGGAGGAGATTTGGAAAAAGACAACAATCGTGGCCATGAGTCAAGGCTATGGGCCTGATTGGATTGAGTACCAATCGATACCAGCCGATGCCCATGCGAATCTGACTCTTCAATTGGTCGAGGATCAGCCAATACGGGGCCGAGTTGTCGACTTGGAGGGCCGCCCCGTAGCCGATGTTCAAGTAGCGATCGGTGGCCTACGTTCAGCGAAAAATAATGATATTCGCGGCTGGCTGAAAGCCGTTGAGAATGGCGAGGCTTGGACCGTATTTGATCATGTGCCCCACAATATCGATCCCTCTTTGGTTGATATCCCGAGCAAATTGATTACCGATAGTCAAGGTACTTTCGAAATCCGTGGCGTCGGCACGGACCGCCTCCTGTCGCTGGAATTTGAAAGCGAAGTGGTTGCTAACGAAACTGTGACAGTCGTCAATCGCGACGTACCTCCTTCAACGCGGAACCTCCACGAAGATGGAGGTAATGCTCGAGAGCGCGTCTTCGGCCATCAATTCGACTTTACCGCTGCCCCGGCCAGAGTTGTAAAGGGTGTCGTCCTCGACGCAGAAACGAAAGAACCGCTGGCTGACGTAACCGTGGAAAGCTACAAACTGGCTAACCACTTTTTTGTCGGCGGAAGAGAGCTGTCGACTCAGACCGATGCGGCTGGCCGCTTTCGAATCATCGGCATGGCCAAAGGTGAAGGCAACATCTTGATGATTCGCCCTAACGATTCGCAACCCTATTTGATGCGGCGTGTACTGGTCCCAAATCCAAATGGAGTTGGTCCAGTCGAAGTAGTTGCTGAAATACACCGTGGAATTTGGATCACTGGAAAAATTGTTGATCGGTCTTCACGTGAGCCAGTTCCTGCGGCGCGGGTTTATTACTTGCCTTATCGCACCAACGAAGCTGCACAGGCTCTCCCCGAATTCGACGACGATGGCAATGTCGATGGCGATCAGCAGCGATATCGGACCAACAACAATGGCGAATATCGTCTGGTGGGGTTGCCAGGACCAGCCATCATTGGTGCCACCAGCACGCTCAAATCGTATCGCCACGGCACGGGCTACGATCTACTCACTGGACCGAAGCACGAGTCGGGAGACTACGCACTGACGTGGCGGAACCCGATTTGGGTTGGACCCAAATGGCCTGACACGATGCGCGAAATCAATCCATCCGCTGATACAGCAACCCTGCAGCTCGACCTGGAAATGGATCCCGGCGCTTCGGTCTCAATTACCGTCGTCGACCAAGCGGGCGAGCCAGTGGTGGGAGCCAAACTGAGAGGTTTGCTAAAGACCAACAGCAGCTCGATCGAAACACATGCTCGCGAGTATACGGTAGGCAACCTCGGCCCAAACGAGGAGCGCGTCATCACCGTTCATCATCAAGCTCGCCACATTGGCATGGTTGCCACGGTTTCTGGTAGCAAACGAGCATCGCGTCAGATCGAGCTGCTTCCATGTATCACTATTTCCGGGACACTAACGAATGATGGTGAGCCGTTGCCCGGAGTAAGCATCCGACCTCAAATCCTACCAGGCGGCGACTTTGGTCCAGTGCTCGATAGTCAATTTGTCACCGACGAAAAAGGACGTTTCGAAGGAGTGCTTCTGCCTGGCTGCGATTATGACCTTAGCGCCAGCGGTCCGGGACTCAATCCATATGCTTCCGTCGCCATCGCCAAAGTTTCTGAAGTTGAGCCAGGCACGGCTATCGACCTGGGTACCCTAGAACTGACCGATGAGCGAAAGTTTGTAGCGGCTGCCGCTGAAACCACAGGCAGTTCTATAGTCCAATCTGATTCCGTAGCGCCCGACGACCCGCGCTTCCAACGTATGTCCGTTACGGGGCGAGTCGTGGATGTCGCGGGAAAACCAATTGCGAACGCGGAGGTTTTTGTGGGGTTGCAGAGAAGCTCGGCGGACTTTAGCGGCCAACGATCGGTTGCGCCTGTCAAAGCGACGTCAACGATCGATGGCGTCTTCACGATATCCTATGTCCCGAACGAACTATTCGAGGGATCTGAAGGGATCTCCCTGCGCGCTTGGACCCAACTTCGCAACCAACTGTTTGTGGCAGCGTTTGCCAACGGATTCGCGAGTGCATGGCGGACGATAACTGACAGTGATAAAGGCGAGTCTCTGACGCTGCAACTATCCGCTAGCCAGACGCTGGTTGGTCGCTTACTGACAATTGAAGGGCACCCTGTGCCCAGAGCAACGATTCGCCTTCAGTCGCTAGCCTCCGCAACCAATGGCCAAATTGAATCTTGGCTGAGTGCGATTCGCAGCGGCGCCGAAATTGGATATGCGTCGATCGATCACAAACTGGAGGCTTTTCTACCGGGTTTCGTCAATCGGAGTTTGGAATTTGCTACTGACGAATCAGGGCGATTTGAAATCCCAGACATTGGCAAAGATCAAGTGGCAACGTTGGCCGTTACCGCTCCAGGGATCGCCAGGCAGGTAATTCGCATGATAGCCCGCGAATTGGAACCTATGTCGACCAACTCTGTGGAAAACCATTTGGAGTCACTCACACTGTATGGCCAGCAGGCCGATGCCATTGTTGTAGCTCCAAGCCAACCCATTACCGGTATCGTTCGTGATGCGATAACAAGAGAGCCGCTCCCCGGTGTGTCTGTAGAATCGGTCAGCGTCGCAGGTTCTAACACGATTGGGAATCGCAGCGAGCTCATCCGCGTCCATACAGACGAGCACGGCCACTACCGACTTGAGGGCCTCCCTAAGGGCAAGGGGAATGTTTTACTGGCTGTTCCAAATGACGACCAACCTTACTTTATGCGTGAGGTGGCTACGCCCGTTGAAGACGGCATGCAGCCTGTCAAACTCGATATCGAACTCACTCGCGGAGTGTGGCTCGACGGAAAAGTCGTCGATCGCGATACCCAAGCTCCCGTTACGGCAAAAGTAATGTACTTTCCTTTTCTCGACAACAAAGCAGCCAACGCCGCCCAGGGTTTTAATACTATCGGCAGCGGTTTTGTCGACGGCAGTTTTTCCTACCAAGAACGCTATCTTACTAAAAGCGACGGTTCGTTCCGAATCGTCGTCTTACCCGGGCGGGCAATTGTCGGAGCGGAGACCTACGCTGGCACAATTGAATCTTATCAAAAAGGAGTCGGATCGCAGGACATTAGCGGCATGAAGGCGGACGGCTCGTTCGCAACCTATCGCAATCCGTTTGCCGCGTCGAACAAATTTCCGAATGTCATGACCGAAATCGACGTACCGGAGAATGGCAACGCTCCACCAATTCTGCTCGAAGCTGTGGCAGGAATGCCCGTACAGATTCGCGTCGTCGATTCGGATGGCAAACCCGTCACGGGCTTTAATGTCAGCGGTAAGTCATTCAGCTCACAGTGGGATCAGAATTTTGAAAGCGCAGAATTCGAGGTCACGGGTCTGGGCCCGCAAGACAGCCGCACACTACTTATCGTTCACGAAAAACTAGAGATCGGACGGGCATTTCGCATAACACCCGCGCTGGACCGAACACAGGTGGTAGATATCGAGCTCGCTCCACTAGCTACCGTGCGAGGTCGAATCCTAGACGAAAATTTCTCCCCCATCGCCCATGCGCGACTTTCGGCCCTCACACAACCTCTGGAAGATTACAACCCGAGATTGGATGGGATCGCTACGGACAGCGATGGAACCTTTCATTTTAAACACATCCCCGCGGGATCCGCCTATCGCATCGAAGCTTGGACGCAAGGTAGATCGATGAATCAATTGCAGCAGATCGAATTTGATGCTCAAGCTGGCCGAACGATCGACGTGGGAACGTATCACGCGGATGTCAGTGGTAAGCTCACCCGTCTGGATGTTGCTCCACAAGTGGGAAGAAACACCAGGTCGGTGACCAAGTCATCGATGACAACGACGAACTTGTCCAACGAAGAGGGTGAGGTCGGTGGCTTACTACCCTCCGTTGTAACGGGAGCGGTCACGAACTCAGACGGAACACCTGAGGTGAACGCCCTGGTGGCTGTGCTGGCTATGAAGCCGGCTGGCAATGCTTGGCCTCAACCGGTTGTGTTGTCGGAGGGGACAAGCGACGAACAAGGGCGATTTGCGCTGTCGTTGCGGGAGGCCACGCCGACCACGCATCGCTCTGCGTTTGTTATCGCTCGTACGCAGGACTCGGCGGTGACCTGGCAAGCCATTGACTTAAATACCACCCCACACAATGTCAAGTTAACCCTGCTTGAAGCGCAATCAATCCAAGTTCGTCTGGTGGATAGCGAAGGGACTCCGCAAGCTAACTTGGACGTGGAGCTGATGGGGATCACACCCGCTGGTGGCTCGGGAGACTTGGATGAAGGAATTGGTTTCGGAGGCGTAACTGCTCCCGGAACCTCAGTGATACCGCACTGGAAAACCGACGACCAAGGACTGCTAACGTTGCTAGCCATTCCCAAAGATCACGGAGTGCTTTTGCGAGTCTCTGGCAATGACCACGTCGCTCCTCAAACGCTTCTGTTGAATTCTGGACAAGCAGAACAACGAGGGGAGCGGGACATGACCTACCGTTCGTTGGTCAAAAACACGTCGACAGGCGAAATAGCCATATTGTCACTTGCTCCTGCCCAGTTCTTTTCCGGCAGAGTACTATTGGGCGACACCGACCAACCGGCCGCCCATGTGCGTATCACCATGGGGGCTAGCCAACAGCCTGTTGGAGGATCGTCCACCTGGTTGGAAGGACGAACTGACGCTGAAGGCTACTTCAAGATCTGCCCCTATCCAGGCATCAACTTCCAGATGATCGCCTACGCGCCACATGGAACCCCTTACCACAACAAACAACTGCGCGACTTGAAATGGGAACCGGGCCCTGCTTCGGTACAGCTCGAAGTTCGGTTGACGAAAGGTGTTCTCGTTCGCGGCACTATTCGCGCTGCGGCAACGCAACTACCACTGGAGGGTGCATCGGTTCAATATGTACCTCACGATCAAAACGAATTTATCAACGACGATATCGTGACCGGTTGGCAAAGTATTCAGCCAACAGCGGCAGACGGTTCGTTCTCGATCACTACTCCTCCAGGTCAAGGCACATTGTTGTTTCATGCTCCTCCGGAGAGCAACTATGTACTGGAAATGCGCGGCTCGCGCGCACTTTCGCGTGGCACGACCGGCGGCAAACGGACTTATGCTCATGCCTTTGAGTCACTCGATTTAGCCGAAGACGGGCAGCCGGAACCACTGACGATCGAACTCCAAACGGGAAGCGAAGTTGTCGCCACGGTGGTCGATCCCGAGGGGAAACCAGTCGACGGATTCTCCCTGCTGTCACGGTTACGAATTTTTCCGCATTCACCACAATGGCGTGGTTTCGCCGAGGAAATTCAGGGATCGGAAGCCATCCTGCGCGGCCTGCCATCAGGAGAAGCAATTCCTGTCTACTTCCTGCACGCCAGTCGCAAACTGGGAGCGATGGTCATGATCGATCCTAAGAGCCCAGCGACTACTATTCAACTACAACCGTGCGGGACAGCCACCGCGCGTTTCGTACGTGAAGATGGAGCGCCCGTTGTCGGTGGCAGTTTCGGGTTGCATATGGTCGTGTCTCCTGGAAAAACATCATTGGATCGCGATGTGGATCAGGATACTGAATTCCTTGCCGACGAAGATTTTGTGTCGAACATCGACAGAACCAATCATTGGGATTTTGTTTCCGATGACAAAGGTCAAATGACCTACCCGGCTTTGATTCCAGGAGCGACCTATCGCTTCATCGATTTGAAAAATGGCCAAGCAACAATTACCGATTTCACTGTAACATCCGGTGAAACGCGAGACTTGGGGGAGTTTGTCATCGAGTCGAATGACTAGATGGACTACGGCTTACTAGTAGCTTAGGCTTCCAGCCTGAGATCCACATAGCTTAGGCGTCCAGCCTGAGATCCACGCAGCGTAGGCTTAGAGCCTGAGAGTGGCACAACAGATTGTGCGAGTAATCACTAACCAACCAAGACCAACCCACAGTTTTGCAGTCACCTGAATTTTAGGACACGTCATGATGCCAGCAGCAGCCGCATCGCCACTGACTCCTTGGCAGCCCACCATCGACGAACCGTGGAATGTGCAGCGAGTGATTCACTTGCACCGACGAGCGGGCTTCGGAGCGGATTGGGTCCAGATTGAACGCGATTTACAAGATGGACCACACCTATCCATCGATCGCGTTTTGCATCCGGTCGTGAACAGCGACTCGCAGGAGTTCGAACAACTTTCCGACGTTATCGGCTCGGCTGCCGTAGCCGCGAATAATATCGCGCGGCTGCAAGCCTGGTGGTTGTTCCGAATGCTGCGCTCGCCTGATCCACTGGGCGAACGACTCACGCTGATGTGGCACAACCATTTCGCCACCAGCCACGCCAAAGTCCAAAATGTGGCGAGGATGGCTGCCCAGAACAAAATTCTTCGCGACCACGCGCGAGCCAAGTTCGGGCAATTGCTTCCACGGGTCATCAAGGACCCTGCCATGCTGGTGTGGCTCGACGCCGAGGCCAATCGTCAAGAACATCCGAACGAGAATTTGGCACGCGAGATCATGGAACTTTTTACGCTTGGGGTCGAAGCTTTTGCACCTGATAGTGGCTACACCGACGATACCAAAGGCTACACCGAACACGACATCCAACAGGCCGCTCGAGCGTTGACCGGCTGGACAGCCAGCAATAGCGGTTTTCGCTTCAACGCCAAGACACATGATGCGGGTGAAAAGACAATCTTTGGTCAAAGTGGTCAATGGGATGGCGATCGACTGTTGGAATTGTTGCTCGAACATCCCGCTGCGCCACACCGACTAGCCTGGCGAATCTGCGACGAGTTTATGGGAGAAGGCTGCGCGACCGACTCATTGCTCTCCGCCTTGGCCGACCGTTTAAAAGAAACAGAACTCGATGTTGGTCAAGCTGTAGCAACTCTGCTTCACAGCCAAGCCTTTCTTAGCGATGCAAATATCGGCTCGCGCGTGGCCTCGCCGGTAGAGTTTGTCATCGGATCTCTCAAAGCGTTGGAAATGGACGAACCACCCCCGAGTACCTTACTGCTGGCCGAATGGACCTCGCGGATGGGACAATCACTGTTTCATCCACCCAATGTGTTTGGCTGGCCCGGCGGCCGCTCCTGGCTCACGACGCGAACGGTCATTAGTCGCGCTAATTTTACGCAGAGTCTGGTCTCGGGCGGCCTACACAACCCCACGCGAACATTCAACGCAACGCATTTAGCTAAGCGATATGGCCATGACCTTTGGAACGAACAAACTCACTTTTATTCGCAATTGCTAACTAGTTCGGACAGCTCAAACCTACTTACCGCAGAGCATACGCTAGATAGCTATGTTGCCGAGCTAATGCGGTCACCCCAAGCTCAACTTTGGTAACGTACTGAAACTGGTCTTACAGTCATGGACGAGGGTTACGAGTCCTCTTGAACCTGCTGAGACTGCCGGACTCGTAACCCATGTCCACTACCACCGATCCGCTACTTCAATCCAAGGAGATTCCGCGATGCGAGTCCTACCACGTCGACAGTTCCTGAAACTATCGTCGCTGCTATCGCTGTCCGCCTATCCCGCTGCATTCAGTTCGTTGCGAGCTACGACGACTGAAACGAACGGACGCATCCTGGTTGTGATTCAACTCAGTGGAGGTAACGACGGACTCAACACGGTCGTGCCGTTTACCGATGAAGGCTACACCAAACATCGCCGCGAACTGCGACTGACAGCGGATCGGCTGATCAAGATCGACGACTCCGTGGGGCTGCATCCCGCACTGCGTGACTTTGCGGATCTGCTTGAAGACGGGCGATTGGCTATCGTGCAGGGAGTAGGTTATCCGAATCCCAATCGCTCCCATGCGGTAAGCATGGCGATTTGGCAATCGGCCAGTCTCGATCCGTTGGACCATACGGGCTATGGTTGGTTGGGGCAGTCCATGGATGAATATCAGCAGGAGATGTCGGGAACGCCGCACATGATCCTCCTGGGCGAAAACGATCCACCCCTGGCCATACGTGGACGACGCTCTACCGCGGTGGCCATGGCGCACCTCCACGACCTACGATTGCAGCTGCCGTTTGCAATCGAGGACGGCGAACAGGCTGAGAACGATTCGCTCGTTCACTTTGCTCAAGCCACATTAGCAAACGCAGCGCGAACCGCTCAACTGCTGGAATCAGTCGCAACAGAGAAGCGGGATTCGCAAAACTATCCAGACACAGGATTGGCTGGACGTCTGCAATCGATTGCGAGCCTCATCAAGTCAGGCTTTGCCACGCCGGTATATTATGCCATTCAAGATGGCTACGACACACATAGTGCCCAGCTACCTACGCATGCGCGGTTGCTCCGCGAACTGAGCGGCGCGCTCAAGGCCTTTCAAGATGATCTAGCCGCAGCGGGCTTGGATGACCGCATAGTAACACTGTGCTTCAGCGAGTTCGGACGCCGCGTCGAGGAGAACGGATCCATGGGAACTGATCACGGCGCGGCTGGCCCGGTTTTCTTGATGGGCAAACACGTAGAATCGGGTCTCGTCGGCCTACCTGCCAACTGCCAAGAATTGTTCGATGGAGATCTCCGCATGCAGTTCGACTTTCGCAGCGTTTATCAAACTTTACTCAACGATTGGCTCCATGTCGCTTCACCGCGGCCACTAAGCCCGTTTCCAAGCCTGCCCCTGTTAAGCTAGCCAGAATAGCTGCCGCCGAGGTCCTCATCGACGCTACATCAATGCCCTGTCGCACATGCTGCTGCGTCCACGACGTGCATAGCGGACTCGCGCTTCAGTACATCCGAACTTCTGGATGCGTGAAGGATGGACTTTACGCAATTCTTGCACAGTAGTACCAAAAATCAGGTGACAAATCGATTATCCCGATCGATTAGCTTTTGGTGGAGCCTATCATGGCTTCGTTGATACCTGAGGCGTGACAACTAGCAAGGACCATCGGAATTGACGTGGCAAGCGATCATCGACGAGCATGGAGAAGCAATTTTCCGGGTCGCCTATCGGCTGCTTCGGTCCGTCCATGATGCCGAAGATGTTTCGCAAGAGGTGCTCCTAGAAGCGTTCCGGATGCCAGAAATGCCGGACGCATCTCTGCTTAGACGAATTGCCGCGTTTCGGGCGATCGATCGACTTCGTCGACGTGTTGTGACAGTAGCACTCGAAGAGGACATCAGTCAGCGCGAGTGTCTTTCCACCGAAAAAGTCGTTGAAAACGAGGAGAATGCGGATTTATTGCGGAACGCGATTGCACGACTACCCCAACAGCAGTCGCGCTGCTTTTGGTTGCGATATGTAGAAGGCCTAACCAATCAAGAGATCGCAGTAGCTGAGTCAATCAGCGAGAGTACTGTTTCGACAGCGCTTTGCAAGGCGAGAAAAAATCTGCGTCGAACATTTACCAACAAACTGGAGAGTGCACATGAGTAACCAGGCCGCCGGTAAAGCTACGATGATCGTCCACCGCGGTGAAGAACTCGAACCAGCAATTCGTTCTGCTCTTGCTTCGCTGCTTGCAACCGAACCGAGCCCCGCTGAAGTTGATGTTGCATTGAATCAATTGCGTTTGACGCGCGATTCCCTTTCTCTAACGTTTCACCCCTCTGCCTCCAAGATTGCGGCGCGTACCAACACAAAGCAATGGCTGCTGGTCGCTGCCAGTTTTCTTGTTTTCTGTATGTGTGGCATCGCCTCAACGGAGGGCTGGGCGCAAATAGCCAAAGATCTTTCTGCGCCAATCAACGAACCACAACCATTGAGCACACTTGCAGAGAAGACAGCAAACTCGTTGCAACCACCAAACGAGATGGGCTTCGCTCTGCGGCTTGTGTTGATCGCTCACGTAACATTGCTGACGTTAGGGCTTTCAGGAATGGCAGCCACTTGGCTAATTGCCATTTTGAGCTACTTTCTCGAGCATTGGCGCAAATCGAGAGAAAATAGCATTGCTCATTCAACTCAGCGGTACCTCCTTTTCTATTCGACGCTGCTATACGCTGTGGGAATTATTCTCGGCGCTGTTTGGGCTCAGGCCATCTGGGGCCGTCTATGGAGTTGGGACCCACGTGAGACCTTCGGTTTATTTACGATTGCGTTTGCAGTGCTATGGATGAGATCGATTGATTGGCGAGTTCAATCCGAACCCGAAAGGCGGTACCATTCTGCCACGTCCGCATCGCTAGCAACCATTGCGATTGGCTCCATAGGTCTGATGTTCGTTTTGGGAAATCGATACGCCGCAGCCGTGCATTCGTATGGGCTGGCTGCGTTAACGTTACCTAACTTTGTGTTTGGCCTGTTTGCTGGTTGTTGGGCTGCAATTTGGATTTCCTTCGCGCTTCGCACACGGTTCTATCGGCGGATTTCTAAAGTATAGCTTGCACTCAGAAGCAAACATGATCCCTGGAAGCGCACCCTTGGCCAAGTTAGCGATGAAGAGTCGGAGCGAAAGACCGATGCTGACGGCGGCTCGCACTAGATGACTGATACAGCCATGCAAATCGAATTTGCAAGGTTGCTGAGCTTTGGCGGATGCATGTCTCAAGTCGGTTCACAATTCCACCAATAGCAGGGATCCACTTACAATTGCCGCGCGTTGCCAGCGGTCGAACAGGGTGTGTCCTAAGATGTCCAGAATCGCGGCGAATCGAACACGCCGCTTCCTTCACGGTAAGCCCTGCAAAATACCTGAGCTTTACAAGGTCTACCTTGCGAGGCGAACTTTCCGACAGCCGTCCTAGAGCTTCATGTACTGAAATCAGCAGTAGCGGATCTGGGCTAACCGCAGCAAGCATATCCGCCATGTCAACATCCGTTCGCACCCACCGTCCACCGCTTTTTTCGCTTAGCTTAGCACGAGCATTTTCGACCAGAATTCGTCGCATGGCCTCGGCTGCCGCACAAAAAAATGCCCATGAGTGTTCCAATGTTACGCCACCTTTTTGTCAACCACACGCACATAAATTTCGTGAACCAGAGCAGTCGTTTGCAGTGTATGATCCGTAGGCTCCCCGGACATATTAGCGGCAGCCAACTTTCGTAACTCTGCATACACAAGCGGCATCGGTTCTGAAGCGGCTTTGCCATCGCCCGACCCATTCTTGGCAAGTAGCTACGTTACGTCGTTCATCGTCAATTCCAAAAATAGCGAAGAATAACTTCCAATGACGCCAACCACGGGCAGTCCGGCAGGCAGCGGGCAATGCAAACTCCCGTAAAGTGCGAATCATGACTAAGCTAGTGTGTAGAAGCCAATTCCTGGTCGCGGATGAGACAGAGGTACTTAGCAAAATGCGGGTCCTCGCCTTGCAGCAGTTGCGGCAATGCGGCTCGAAAATCTTCGCGGCGGCACCACTCTCGCATAAAATCGTCCCACGATTGCCAGCGGCGTCGCTGAGTCGGTGTCATCTCCTCGCTGTAGGCAGTCAAGTAAGCTCGCTCGAATAATGAAATCAGTATTTCGAACAAAACTTGCATGCGTTCGCGCTGCTCATCGGATAAGCCCGGTGTTGCATGTTGCGTGCGCAGCTTCAGATCCGGATGCTCTAGAACCAATTTTAGAAAATCGATGTAGGCATCGGATAGCAGCTGATAAACTTCTTCATCTTCGTTCTCGCGTTCCTTGCGCTGCTCCAACACAAACGTGTAAATCGCCAGCGGAAGTCCGAACGCCGTTACGACGTTGGAGCAAAGTTGCCAAAAGTCTTGGAAGCTCATGATTTACATGTCGACAATCGAAGAGTGGTTCTGGGATTCTCTAAGCTTATCACACAGCATACATTTATTCACGACCCAAAACCGGTCCGCGCATGCCCCGGCAACTGCTGGACATTAATGCGGATACAATCAATGTCTTAGCCGCCAAGGCGACAAGGCTCGAACTTGGTTGGCTCGGCAGCAGGCTCGCTTATTACCATGCACTTACTTCATGCTGACCCTTACGGTACCCTTGGAGTTCTGGCGTTTCATGCGCAGCCATCCCCAAGAGTGCTCCCAAGCGCTGATGGAGGCGTCTTACCAAGCGTTGGCCGCTCTCTGCAAAAATAACAAGTACTTGGGCTCAAGCCTCATTGGAGCCACCGCCGTGCTGCATACCTGCAGACGCGATATGAATCATCCCCATGCGCACATGATTGTGCCCCGTGGAGCAATTAGTACCTGAGATACTCAGTGGCTCTCTAGCCGAGTTGATTTTTTGTGCTAGTGCTGGCTCTGTCAAACTATTCCGGGCCAAGTTCAAGCAGTCGATGGAGCGATGCGGCATCTTCGAAATCCGTTGCGAGGGATTGGGTAACCATTGGCAAACCGCCTTAATCGCAACATCGAATCCTTTATTTGTTCGGCGTCAACTCGCCCGTACGAGACGGATATCAACTTCGCGCTCGACGTATTTCCATTCCTCAGTTGCTCGCAGTGCGGCCACCAAGTCGTCGAAAGCCTGCGCGTCTTTCCTGGCGTAGTCGAACAGGGTTAGAAAATCGAACGGCTCGGTATCGCCGAGGTCTCGGCAGTGATGCAACCGACGGGCGATACCTGGCAGGTATTTGCCCCCGATCGCGTTATGTCTCGACCTTTCCTCGAAGATGGCCCTCCGTTCGTCCTGAGTCAGTTCCCACCACTTCGCGTTTTTCCTGATTGGAATCAGAGCAGCATGAATTGATTCTGCGCGGCCGAGCGCAGCTTGATTCTTGACCAAGTGGTCTTTTTCTTCCCGATTTATGTAACGGACATTGCTCGTGACGCCCCGGAGTAACCACTTTCCCCCGTCTGGCATAGATGCAACGGCACCATTGACGATGTTCAACCGCTCGACTTTGGGCAGCGGATCGCCAATAATCGACTCGGCCGAGACGACTACCCACTCACCAGTGTTTCCGCCGATAAAACTGAATAGCCGCGGGTTCACGGAGGTACCTCCTAGGTCTTGTTCCGCCTGCGCGGCGGAAGTCGGGTCGCAAATGTACGACGCCGCTCCACCGAGTGCGAGCGCGCCGGTCAAGAATCCACGTCGGCTTGAGTGTTGGCCAAGCACCGGATCGTCTGTTTCGTAACGTCTTGCATCATCAGGCACGAAATCCTCCCCCCGCGCTCGCTGCCGCCGAAAAAATCCATGTAAGTGCTGGGTTTGGGGTGGCAGCCATTTGAATAAAATCTGGCGGTTCGCACCCGTGATCTTGGGTTGCCAGTAGCAACCACTGTCACAAATGTGACAACCCCAAACCCGAAGGACAAACTCAACATGAAAATTCTCGCTCTTGACCTTGGCAAGTTCAATACAATGTGCTGCTTTTTTGACACAAAAACTTGGAAGCATTCCTTTCTCAACGCCACAACCGATCGCAATTTTCTGTTGACCATCTTCAAAAAACACAAGGTCGATCTGGTCGTCATGGAAGCGTGCGGACCTCCGGGGTGGATCAACGACTTAGCTCAGACGCAAAACCTCAAGACCACGCATCAAACGAGAAATCGTCCTCACGCAGGTAATCGCCTGCCAAGGGCTCTGTCTTGCCTTCCAGCACACTAACTAGAAACCCAGTCATTGTGAATGGTTGTCCTACAATCCCACCACCGCGATTCTCGTCCTGCACAACACTCCAGGTTTCAGCCGGGCCGTCGGCGAGCCAGAAATAGTCATTCCCGTTCTCATCATTGCCCCACGGAATCAGTCCACCCGGTTCAGGAAAGTAGCGGTACGGGAATCGATCGGGAAACGATTGTTGAGAAATGCGATTCTGATCACAAATGCGTGCGATAGATTTCATAAGCGACATGTATTGGGATGCCGCGAAGGGATTGTAAACCCGGTAAAAGCCCGCAAACAATCCGGAACCATACGTGAATACAAACTCGCGATAGTCCGGTGGGAGAGAAACTCCGATCTGCGATTCAAGTTCGTGCCACTCTTCCAGCGTCCCAATCTCAAAGGGATTCGTCGGTGGCGTAACGAGTTGGATTAAACGTGAGAGCGACATGTCTTCAACACAGAACGGCGCCCGCAACCGGGCGGCGACGAAAGATTTTCCATTTCAAAACGGCTCGACTTAGCCGCTTCGGTTCACAGTGTGACCATCGGCCTAGTCATCGGGCTAGCGGCCAACGAGTAGACGTTCGCCATGCATATTGTCAATTTCTGGGATTGAACGAATCTTGTCTACAGTTGCGAACACATTGTACTGGATCCGGTGAAAGGTGGCATAGTTGCCATCAATAGCGAGGAATGATGCGCGTGGATCATCGTCTCGCGGCTGTCCAACCGAACCGACAGTCAATATTGTCTTTCGATCAGCTTGCAGTTCGTAACGCTCTCCAACCTGCGGTTGAATAAACTCCCAATCTGATTGGTCGTTTTGTTTGAAAATGCCTTGAATGTGGGAGTGGCCGCAGACGCAAACAGCTTCAAATTGTCTGGCGATCCGGTTCAGTTTTTTTGCATCGTAAACGTCTTCAGGGAAGATCCATTCACGCACGTCATCGGGCGTCCCATGCGTGAAATGGCGTCCATCCTCCGCGAACGATCGACCATAGGAACCGACGATTTCCAGCAACGTAGCCGAATCAGCGGCCGCAAGAAATTGACTACGAACCCACTTGATATGTTCGTTGATTTTCGGGTTCCATTGCGTCGGATCAGGGTCGAACATCGCGACGTCCCAATCGCCGGCTAGTACGACATCCCAATCAGCAGAACGGCGTACGCATTCAAGAGAGTCAGGGCCGTAGCAGACCAAGTCGCCGAGGCAGATGATTCTCGTCGCGTTGAGTTGACGAACTGCATTGAGTACGGCGTCGAGCGCTTCGAGGTTACCGTGAATGTCGCTGATTACGGCGTCCATGATTCTGCCCAATAACGATTCGATTCAGCCAGCCCGAACAGGAGGCTCTAAGCGAGTGAAAACGCCTGATCGAGGGCTTGGTTGCAAACGTATGTTCACTGCACTTTATGCCACGGCGAGTGTTACCGGAACCGAGTTGACAATTTTACATTTCGTCAATCGTCGATTCAATTCGTTCCTCCCGTTCTGAGTAACAGCGGTCTCGCCGACAATAAGCGTTTCCAAGTTTTGCAATATGTCCAGCCGGGTAATCCCTGCATCCGTTACAAATGTGCTATGTAGGCTTACGCTTCTAAGATTTCGAAGCTCGCGCAGGTACTCGCAAAGTTCGTCACCTACTCGTGATTGAATGATTGCGATCTCACGAAGCGAAGGCAGTAAGGTCAACCAGCGGAGATATTCGCTCGAGCCCGAGTAGTCGCATAGAATGCATCCGCAAGGCCTTGCGAAGTACGCATCACCCAGGAACCTACGAGCCCACTTTGGACCAGGCATCGGCAGGCCCGAACCACAATCTCGGGTTACGTCCCACTCGTGCTCGTACGAAATGATCGCGCCAATTTTTTTGAGAGCTACCTCTGCTCTCAGTTGACGGAATCTGAACATCGTGACAGCTCCTGTGAAGCGAAGTTGCAACGAACGCTACGGATCAGTAAGTCGGCGCAGTGATCTCGCCATAGCTCAAACGCACCGTTCGCCGACTTTGGGTGAGTAGAGCGGGCTCTCTCTTTCAAGTTTAGCATAAAGCTTAGACTCGATCGATTGAGCGTCGCCCCCTCCCAGAACCGGACGTGCGCAGTTAACGCATCCGGCTCCCCACGGTGACCATCCCATGGCATT
>JBGSTP010000189.1:0-5133 GCA_041736515.1 Pirellulaceae bacterium | reverse complement strand
GCAGGCTTGGTCGTTGACAACCAACTCGATAGAACATCGAAAAGTACTTTGTCTTCAACAAGTTTTGGGGGATGTTCCAGTGAGTTTCCTATTAATTCGCCCCAGTCCTCTGGATCGGGGTGGATGGAACCGACGATGCCGGATTTCCGCGACAGGGATTCCCCTGAGAGTACAGAACCGTCTGCGAGCTGCACGTCGTCCGAAATCTTGAGCATCGAATAGCACAGCGCGCACGACAGGCTTTTCCCATTCGTGCATGGCAGGACGCCCGGCGGTAGGTTCCCTGCCAATTCTATTCGTGTACCCTTCTCACTCATGTACCTCGGCGAGTCGCTGCCGCAGGCGGCGCAGCACGCGCGATTTGGCTTGATAGACACTGGCCGACGACAGACCTAGGGATGCTGACACTTCAGCAGCCGTCTTCCCCTCTACGACGGTCAGCCAAAAGGCTTGCCACGTTGGTTCTTCAAACTCGGCTTGCACACCGGCCAGCACTCGACGAACGACCTGACAACGCGTGTTGTCGGTACAAAAGGTCGTATCGAGCGATTCCTCCTGTTGCAACATCAGCAGTTGGGCTTCTGTACCACCGGTGGCAGGTTGGTTCTGCGAACATTTGCGAAAATAATCCCGAACGCGGTTGCGAGTAATGGTGGCTATCCACGAGCGAAAACTGCCGCGTTCTTTCTGCGGCTGGAATGTCAAGACGCCTCGCGCGACAGACGCAAATACTTCTTGCACGACATCTGCAGCATCCTGCTCGCTGACGCCTGAGGTGCGGCACCAGCGATAGACGATGGGGCCAAAGACATGAACCAAACGGCTCCAGCCTTCAGGATCCATGGACTTAAGTTGAGCGAGCAACATCGACGAAAGCGTTGGGTGCTCCGAATGGTTGAGCGATTTGGAAGCTTCGGCGGTCATCTGCAAAATTATACTCTAAAGTGCTGTCAGACCGCTGCGTTCATCTAAGTGTGGCATGAAAAACGAAGAAAGTTCGGCCAGCCACCATTTTGCCGCCACGTTATACTGCAGTCCCGGAGAGATTATTGATGAACGGTACCGTTTGTCCACCCACGGAACAACTAAAAGCATTGTCGCTCGGTCAATTGTCAGACGAACAGAGCGACGATCTTTACCACCATGTTCGCGACTGCGATTCCTGCCAAGCCGAGCTCGAGACAGTGAGCGACCAAGAAGACTCCTTGATTGTCGACCTGCGCCGGCCAGCTGACGAGTCGCAACTGGACGCCGAGTCCGGTTATCCGGTGGCGATTTCTAAGGCAATGGAGGTGATATCGTCGCTATCGACTTCACTGGAGTATTCCGCAGCTGAGCCGTTATGTGTGCCAAGGACAATTGGTGAGTACGAGATTATTCGCCCGCTGGGACGCGGCGGCATGGGTAGCGTTTTTCTCGCGCAGCACACGAAGCTGGGGCGACAAGTTGCCTTGAAAATTCTGGTCAGTCATCGTTTGGGCGATGCGCGGATGCGCGAGCGGTTTGAGGCTGAAATGCGAGCGGTGGGGAGACTCAGCCATCCGAATATCGTCACGGCGCATGATGCCCGCGAGGTCGATGGAACGGCTGCATTGGTCACGGAGTTCATCGATGGTCTCGATTTGCGGCAGCTGGTTCAGCGTACCGGCCCCTTGGCGATCGCTGACGCCTGCGAGCTGACGCGACAAGTTGCCGTGGCGCTGCAGTACACCAGTCAACAGGGGTTCGTGCATCGCGACGTCAAGCCGTCGAATATCATGCTCAGCCAAGCCGGCGAAGTGAAACTGCTCGACCTGGGTTTGGCGCGTTTGCAGTTTGGCGAAGGCGAACATGCTGACATGACGGGGACTGGTCAAGCCATGGGGACTGCCGACTACATCGCTCCGGAGCAAGTTACCGACAGTCGCTCGGTAGATGTCCGCGCCGACATGTATGCGTTGGGGTGTACGTTGTTCAAGCTTCTCACCGGGCGTGCTCCCTTTGCCGACAGTGAGCATGCGACCGCTTTCGCAAAAATGACGGCTCATGTATCGGAATCGCCACCTCACTTGACCCAGTACTTGCCCGACGCGCCGGCCGGATTGGTCAAGCTCCTCGAGGCGCTGTTGGCCAAGTCCCCTGAAGATCGTCCGCAACCCCAAACAGTTGTCGAACGATTGAGCGTCTTCGTCGCTGGTGCTGAACTGCAGCAGCTGGCCCGCCGCGGGTTGGCTTGCAATCTAGAGCAACCTGCCGCGAGACCGCACGCAACGACCAGCAACTCGCCGACACAATCCTCTTGGAAGCGACCTGTCAGCAAGCTCGCCGTTATCGCCTCAGGTTTTTTGGGAGCACTGCTGGGGTTTTGCTTGGCCATCGTCATTACAATCACCAACCCCGATGGCACCAAGACCATTATCGAATTGGCAACGGGTAGCAAAGTAGAAATTAGTCAGGCCGAGGCTGGGCATTCGTCTGCGGCGCCTCCGGCAAACGCCGACCCCCAACCGGCTCAAGCCGTGAAAGTAAAGTGGCAGCCCTACGATGAAGCCAAATTGCAAGCCGAACGCCAGGCTGGCCGGGCAGTCGTGCTGTACATTACGGCCGACTGGAACCTATCTGGTCAAGCTATCAAGCAGTTGCTCGATAGGGAGTTCGTAGTTCGACTGATCAATGGCAACGACATTATGGCTATGCAAGCGGACTGGACCAAGCCATCGGAAGTGATTCAATTAAAGCTCAAGGAGCTGGATGCCGATTCCGTGCCACTCCTCGCTATCTACCCGGCCGACACCAAAGCTCCGGCCATTGTTTTGAATGACACACCGAAGGAGGAGGAAGTTGTCCAAGCACTACTACAAGCTACTTCCAGCGGAGAGCCGCGAAGTACCGGCAATGTGATACCCGAAGACGTGATAGCCGAAGACCAGGGCACTACCGTACCATTGCAATTCGGCTTGCTCGTCCATCGGCAGGATGTGGACGGGCAGCCCAAGATCGACAATTTGACTTTGGACAGAATCACCGACATGCTACACAAGTCGGACAGTAGCCGTATTGTGCAGTTAGATGCCTATCAATTTTTCAGCATTGATAAAGAGGACGTGAGCGAGTATCCAATTGTGGTATGGAACAGCGGATGGCCCTACACGCTGGCGTCGACCGATCCACGCTTTGCCATCGGCTGGGATGAAATCAACGGTCGCATTCTGAATCTGAAGGTGGAAAATGAGACTGACAATAGCAGTCGAACATTGAACCTGACCTTCGACGCTAGTTTGGGCGAAAGGATGCGGAGGTTAACCGAGGACGCGAATCTTCAGCGATTGGCAGTGATTGTTAACAATCGCGTCTTGGCCGCGCCAAGGATCAATTCAACTATTAGCAGCTCGGTGGCCGTAACGGGTTTATTTTCGGATGCGGAATTGGATCGATTGCGACGCGGCTTCGCGTCTGCCCAGATTGTCTCAGCAACCGAGGTGATCACTCATCCATCTACGAACGATCCGTCGCAGGTTGATGTACCCGCGTTTCCTTCAAGCGGTATGACAAAGAATGAAAGTACGATCGATGGCGTGGTGACGATAAACGGCAAACCATTGTCGAATGCTGGAGTTCTCTTTTTTCCGAGTGAGGGCGGACAACGGGTTCTTGCATCTCGCACAGACGATCAGGGCAAATATCGCATCAATGCGACCCGAATAAACACCGGGTTTTATCGAGTGAAAATCGCAACTGGGAGAGATGGCTACCTAGGTGCGGATGGCAAGCCAGTAGATGCAACTGAAGAAACCGTTCCCGCTCGCTACAACACCGCATCAACTATCTCAGTCGAAATCAAAGAGGGTGAGAACGAATTGAATTTCAGTCTGAGTAGCGATTCCATTGCGCAAGATAATGAGAAACGGTAGCCGTCACGGAGTTAAAAGTGACCGTGCGCTGTATGGCTGGATTACGTCACGCTGTAGCCACTGTCGCCAGACGGTGGACTCGCTAGGAATACGCTCCTTAATATCGACCACTTGGCAGCGGTGGCTACGTCCAATCGCACCGTAGCAACTGTCGCCAGACGGTGGACGCGCAGGAATACGCTCCTTAATATCAACCATTTGGCAGCGGTGGCTACGTCCAATTGCACCGTAGCCACTGTCGCCAGACGGTGGACTCGCTAGGAATACGCCCCTTAATATCAACCGCTTGGCAGCGGTGGCTACGTCCAATCGCACGGTAGCCACTGTCGCCAGACGGTGGACGCGCAGGAATACGCCCCTTAATATCAACCGCTTGGCAGCGGTGGCTACGTCCAATTGCACCGTAGCCACTGTCGCCAGACGGTGGACTCGCTTGGAATACGCCCCTTAGTATCAACCGCTTGGCAGCGGTGGCTACGTCCAATTGCACCGTAGCCACTGTCGCCAGACGGTGGACGCGCAAGTTGATCAGCGGCTGCTCAGCCGTATTGCAATTGCACATCAAGAATTTTTTTTAAAAGGTGCGCTATGCTGCTGGCGATAATGGCCCCTCTCGGATTGGCATCCATTCGCATCCGTGCCTATAGCAGGCCATCGCTTTTAGATTCCCGGATTTCTCACCGCCTGGCGACAGTGGCTACAGCAGTCATACTCAAGTATCTACTCGAACAGTGCTTTAATCTGAGGCTCTAATCCGGGCAGATGGGGTTGTTCGGCCATGGTTTGGGTGATGTTGAACAATTGTGGTTCAGCGTCACTGCGATAGACGGTCACGGTCTTAAAGCGCGGATCCACAATCCACACCACTGCTACTCCCACTTCGAGATAGAGGTTGATCTTGTCCGCAATCTCCGCCTGAGTGTCGGAGGGAGAAAGTATCTCGACGGCTAGTACAGGCACGCCGTCAATCATGTTGGTCTGAGCGTTTTGTGCGGCCACCGATTCGGCCGAAAAATAGGCGACATCGATTCCTACATTGCTCGGTGGTTCTTGACGCAGGATACAACCTACTTCACCCGAATAGATTTCACCGCCCGGCGAACTCGTTGTTACACACAAATTAGAGGGCGGCTCCGGGTCCAAAGGTTAGCCAAGCATTGGCGAAGTCGTGCATGCGTTGGATGCCAATCCACACGGTTTGTGGACCAGGTGGAGCAGCACCGCTGCGAACAACATAGCCGCC
>JBGSTP010000182.1:0-7753 GCA_041736515.1 Pirellulaceae bacterium | reverse complement strand
TGCGCTGCAGACTGCCGGCATGACGGTCAAGTTGATTGAGGACGTTACGCCAATTCCGCATAACGGTTGCCGCCCTCGCAAGCGACGTCGTGTATAGTGCCTATTGAGTAGGTGCTAGGTTCGGTCGCTGCTGTGTTGACTGCTGGCGACGTTGAATTAACACGTTCAATGAACACGATCAATAAACACAATTAGCAACAGATATCAGCGAGTTGGATTTTGACTATGCACGTTAAGTGGCGAGGTTTGGAGCTTCCAAGTGCCGTACACGCCGATACGCACACCCTATCGCCTACCTATGGGAAGTTTGTGGCGGAGCCTTTTGAACGAGGCTTCGGCACTACCGTTGGCAATAGCCTGCGCCGGGTTCTATTGTCCAGCCTAGAGGGCAGCGCTGTTACTCAAATCAAAATACGTGGCGCACAGCACGAGTTTACGACGATTCCCGGTATCCTCGAAGACGTTACCGACATCGTCTTGAACATTAAGTCGCTGGTAGTCAAGAACCACAGCGATTCGACGCGGGTTATCACCGTCGAACGCTCTACCGCCGGAGTCATTACTGGTGCCGATGTCGAGACCGACGCAGATGTCGAGATCATTAACAAACACCAGGTGCTGGCGACGCTGACGGAAGACGTTCCATTCACCATGGAAATGGTGGTCGAGAATGGCCGTGGTTATGTTCCGGCCTCCGAACACAGTAGTCGTGATCACGAGATCGGCATTATTCCGATCGATGCGGTTTTCAGCCCCGTGGTTCGAGTTCGCTACGAAGTCGAGGAAACTCGTGTTGGTCAGAAGACAAACTTCGACAAACTCAACTTGGAAATCTGGACCGATGGATCGATCGGTCCCGAAATGGCTTTGGTAGAAGCGGCGAAGATCTTTCGCAAGCACCTCAACCCGTTTGTTCAGTACACCGAACTGGGACGTCAAGTGCACGCCACGGCTCGCGGTGGGCCCGGTTCCGCCGAAGCACAGTTGGAAGCGAAGCTCAATATGCCCGTCGCTGATTTGCGTCTGAGCGTACGAGCGGGAAATTGCCTCGAGAGCGAAGGTATCCACCTCATTCGCGAACTGGTCCAACGCAACGAAGATCAGTTGCTAGAAATTCGTAATTTTGGCGAAACGACTTTGACGGAAGTTCGCGACAAACTCGCCAACTTAGGTCTGCACCTCGGCATGCGTTTGCCGTCCTCGCACACCTTTCGCTAGCATATTCCAAGAATTCAAATCTAATTTAGTTTTTGCCAACGGTTATTCATTATGCGTCACAGAAGACACGGTCGAGTTCTAGGGAGGTCCCCCAGTCACCGCAGGGCCCTTTTGCGCAACTTGGCCTCCGCATTGTTTCTAACGGAACGTCCCGAGTCGGAGTTCGATGTCAACCCACCGAAGGTAAAGGGACGAATTATCACGACTCATGCCAAGGCCAAGGAAGTTCGGCCCATGGTAGAGAAGTGTATCACCATCGCCAAGAAGGGCTTGCAGGCTCAGCGGGCAGCAGCAGAATTCGGTACCCAAGCCGATAGCAAGAGCGCTGAGTGGACTAAATGGCGCGAAAGCGAGAACTATGGCAAATGGCAAGCAGCCATGAGCCCTGCCGTTTTTGCTCGCCGTCGCCTTATTCAAATTCTGTGCGACAAACAAGCTGTCGACATCCTCTTCAATGAACTGGCTGAGCGATTCGAAGATCGACCAGGCGGTTATACACGCATCATGCGTCTAGCCACTCCGCGATTGGGAGATAACGGACCGCGTGCTATCTTGGAATTTGTTGGTCGCAACGATCGCGTCGTCAAACGCAGCGAGAAGCCTGACTTCGGCACCGAAGATGCCTCGGCTGAATCGTCCGAGAACAGCGATGCCGCCAGCGCGGCTTCATCGACATCCGAATAAATAACTAGAAACGAATTTGAGCAAGCGAGTAGATAATGGCCAAGGGTAAGAAGAAAAAGGAAGTCGTGCATTTGGTCTGCGAAGAGACCGGTGACTACAACTATACGTTGCGACGCAAAACCGGCGGTGAGAAACTTCGCATTAAAAAGTTCTGCCCGCGCTTGCGCAAGCACACTGTGCACGTCGAAAAGAAGAAGTAGTAGTTGTTGTCAACACTCTTAAGCTTCAAAGCTGGCTAATTGCTAACAGTGTGTCAAAGACCACGCCCATCGCTGCGTGGTCTTTTCTTTCCCCACCAGCGTTCTCTGAGGTTAGTCCCGAGCAGCTAGACGGCACAGCCGGGTACGTCACTCTCTGCATTGAAAATACTCGAGCAGTCTAGTAGCGGAGCAACGACAGGCATCCGCACGGCTGTCGCTTCAGGCTCAGCATCGGCGCAGACGCCAAGAATCTCATGTCACAGCCCCAGAAACGTCAACTAGCGATGTAACGTGGTATTTGACAAGCCCGCTAGTCCCCATTGATCACCAACTAAGCACCGCAAAATTGACTCTGCCCCAAAATCCCCCACATACATCAGATTTCCAAGTCGATTCTTGTTAGCAACTGAAAGATAGTCAAAAGGACGGCGACTGTTGTTATCCAGAGTCCTATCTCACGGACGCTGAAGCGGTAGTCGCGGCTCAGCTTCCAATCCGAACCGATGCGATAATTTTTAAGTCGCAATATAGCGGCAAGTGTTGCCACGGTGGTGAAACCAACAACATGCGAGACAACCCAAGCCACGTGGTCGTTGCCGTAGTACGGGATGTGGGATAAGCCGACTAAAGGCATTTGCAGGCAGATTAACAACCCTGCTCCGCTTGCTAAAAGGGTCACGATCGCCCAAAAAAGTCGCAAGCCGAGTAGCCGATGGAAAAGTATGCCGAGTATCGATACGCAAATTAGCGCATATGCCATGCCTACTGCTTTCTCAATTACCAAGGCATCCGCATTGAATGTCAAGAACACGGTCAATAATAGGGCTGCAACCAGCATCGACCACTCGCGAAACCCGACGCGGCTATGGTTTTCCATTAACGGCCTTTTGGCAATCGAATCGCGATCCATTCGCGAAATCGATGTTCCGAATAACGTACGGGTGGAAGTTGCTACGACCGAAGTTGCAAGTGTGACGATGACGATCAGTATGGCAAGATTCTGATCTGCCAAACGTTCCAGGATTGCCATAGGAATTGCCAAACCAATCAAAAGTATTGCCAATCGTCGTGCGAATGAATCTGAATTCCATGAAAACCAAAGCCCAACAACGACAACGATTCCAACCAGGCAACCAAACAGTGCGAAGAATGCGATTCTCGCACTCTTGGATAGCGACGCCAAAGGGAGTTCACGTTTGGTTATGAAATACCCTTGCTTTGATCGGCTTGGAAGGGTTGAGTTTTGATCCCACACCCACGTATTGGCAGGCCATTTAGGAATCCATGCTTGGCGATCTTCGTCGGAAAGTCGCTGGACGGAAGTTGCGTTGAACTCGTAAGTGAAACCGAACGCGTCACCGAAGGGCTCGTGATGAGCGTATCCTTTCGTAGGATACATGGTTGAGCCGATTTTCGAATACTCCTGAATTTTATACACTGCCCCAGATTTGTTTTTGTTAAAAAACTCCACTCGGTAAATTAAAAAATCAGGTGCATCTCCCACTTCTACTTCGATCCAGTCGGTTTGGGATGTAGCATCAAACGAACCTTTCAATGTGTAGATAGTTTTCCCATCAACCACGCGCTCATTTTGCATAATGAAAAAGTCCATCCCACGGTTCAGACGATCCACAGGCTGCTGTGCACCCAAATCCAAAACACTTACCAAATTGAACCGCAGGAATAGCAGTTCCCGGAAAGGATCGAAATAGTCGGGTGAACCTTGGGACCTAGCAGTAATCGTTCCTTCGTGACGCACTTCGAGAGGGTTGGCAAATTGCATCCCAGGTCTCCAGCGTGTAAACGAGTATTCAATTTCGTTTTCGGTTGCATAAAAGCGGGTCAATAGTGGTCCTTCGAACGCGTTGTTTGAGACTTGAACCCAGGAGCAGTTCCAAATCCTCATCGACTTCGCGTTGCGGAGTTCTGTCAGTTTGAAGACGTTACGTGTGGAAACGGTGTTAAGCAGTGATGCGGCGGGTGTTGTTCGAAAGCGAACGTCGTATTCATATCTCATGCCAAAATAGGCCGCATGACGTCGATCAACGCCCTCCACCAGTTCTTTGATGGTTGGTTTGTCAGCTAGTGCGACCTGATGCGAATGGCTAGTAAGCAGCGTGACGCAACTGATTGCGAGCGGATACATGTAGCGAAACATAAGCCGTTGAGTTTCAGTTACTTGAATGAGGCCAGAGAGATGACGTACCAGTGCGAAAGTGGTGACCCAAATCGAACAGCGACACTCTCGCGATTTATACTAGCACAAACCGCAACCGGCGGGAGTTCGTGCGAAGCGATGGGCCAATCTCGCGTTCGATAGTTTTCTTCTTATTTGTTGGATGCATCGCCATTGCTCCGCAGCGCGATGACGTGTTCGAATTAGATTTGGGTGTTACAACTTACGATCCGGACAAGTTCACCTTTTTTCGGATTTACGTTGATCGCGGCTGTTTCTGCGCTGCGAATGACAGGGACCGATCATCCTGATGGTTAGCGGGCGCTGCAAGCGAAGCGGGGACACTGCATTCTGAAGGGGGAGAACCGACGACCCAACCACGGAAGCAGATTACAAGTGTGCGGAAAGGAACGCGGAGGAAAAGAACGCGGGCGGAAAAGAACGCGGACACAGCACTTGGTAAAAAAGAACGCGGACACAGCACTTGGTAATGGGGTTTGGCGACGCCAAGGGAGGACGCTCAGCAGTGCGCCCTCACAGCTCTCCCTACGGCCGCGAGCCTCGCCATCGAAGTGCTGTGTCCGCTGTCCCCTTCCCGCTGTCCCTTTCGACGAGCATGAGTGGGTTCGTCAGCAGATCTCCACCAAATGAAATCCAGCCTCTTAGCAGTGCTTAAATCCGTGTCCGCTGGCTTGAGTAGAGCATTTACCTGTTCGTCTCGTCGGAGTAATAGGGGAGTAACGCAACCTCCGCATTCAGGCTCATGTCGGAGACTAGGATCATGCTGGTCGGCGACAGAAGTTTGATCTCCGACAAGATCTCCGCTGCCGATTCGGATTCATCCAACAACACAAACGAAATGGCCACCCGTTTGTTTTCGGTGCTCTAACACCTGTGCTGCGTCCTGCGGGGCTGCGTTCTGTGGATGCGCCTCAACGACCGCCACACGACGCCGGCGGACCTTTACGTCGATCTGCGATACGCTCATCCCATCGATGGCAATCTCGCCTGGGGCAAACGTTCGGAAGCCGAGCAGGGCATCGGGAGAAGGAACGCGGACACGGGAGAAGGAACGCGGACACAGCACTTGGTAATGGGGTTTGGCGACGCCAAGGGAGGCCCCTCACCGGCGCGCCCTCACAGCTCTCCCTACGGCCGCGAGCCTCGCCATCGAAGTGCTGTGTCCGCTGTCCCTTTCCTCCGCTGTCCCTTTCCTCCGCTGTCCCTTTCCTCGCTGTCCCTTTCCCGCTGTCCCTTTACCGTCCATGAAAGCGGGACCACCTCACCCTTTCCCATAGAATCGACTGGAAATCCGAACTATCCGTTCATTGCGCATTCACCAACGATGCGAATTCCCGGATCGATTGAAGGCACCGATTAGGTTTACGCTGCGACATGGGCATCATTAATTGCTGTCTATCGGCACAAGGCCCATAACAGTTATCCAATCGAATCGGTTGTATTTCCTGCGATGGGTGCAGGATTTGGTGGAGTGCCCTATACTGAGGTTGCACGACAAATGGCGGCTGCGTATCGACACTACTTGAATCCGCCACATCGTATGGATTGGGACATGGTCGCGAACCGACAACGAACGATTCATTACGACGGAAACCGTCAGGTCTCGCGCTAGTGACAGAATAATCACGTGCACCCAAGTCGCGGATCGGGTGTTTTGACTTTTAGAGACGTTACTTATCGCGACTGGGTGACGTGTGCCGTTAGGCTATTCATTTCTTTCGCTACGAATAGCGCAAATGAAAACACTGTCCATGCTATTGATGGTCGCTTTGGCCCTTTCCTGTGCAGTTGCTGGCGCGACGGATAAGCCCAACATCATCCATATCGTCGCCGACGATCTTGGCTGGAAGGACGTTGGGTTTAATGGGGCGACGGACATCAAGACGCCAAACCTCGACGCGCTCGCAATAGGCGGGGCCAGACTGACCCAGTTCTACACTCAGTCCATGTGTACGCCGACACGCGCAGCATTAATGACGGGGCGTTATCCTTTTCGCTACGGCCTGCAAACCATAGTCATTCCTGGCCCGGCCAACTACGGCCTCGATACCAACGAGTTTCTGATGCCGCAGTGCCTGAAGGACGCGGGCTACACTACAGCCATCATCGGCAAGTGGCATCTTGGTCACGCGGACATCAAGTTTTGGCCCCGGCAACGTGGGTTCGACTATCAATATGGTGCGATGATCGGCGAGCTTGATTACTTCACCCACAGTGATGCTGGCGTGCTCGACTGGTTCCAAAACAACAAGCCGGTCAAGGAGGAAGGCTACACCACGCAACTCATTGGCGCTGACGCGGTAAGGTTCATCGATCAGCAGAGTGCAGACAAGCCCTTTTATCTTTACCTGACCTTCAATGCGCCGCACACGCCATATCAGGCCCCTCAGGAATACGTCGATCGTTTCACAAACATTGCGGAACCATCTCGACGTACTTACGCCGGCATGGTCGCCTGCCTCGATGATGAAATCGGCAATGTCGTAGCCGCGCTCGAGAAAAAGGGTCTACGCGACAATACGCTCATCATGTTCCACAGCGACAACGGTGGCACGACTAACGCGATGTTCGCCGGCCAGATGACGGACCTCTCCAAAACGGTGCTTCCTTGCGACAACGGACCCTATCGCGACGGAAAAGGCTCGCTTTTTGAGGGGGGCAACCGCGTCGTCGCATGCGCCAACTGGCCGGGCACGATCAAGCCCCAGACTGTGGAAGGCATCATTCACGCAGTAGACCTCTATCCGACGTTCGCCGCTCTCGCCGATGCCTCAACCGTCAAATCCAAACCGCTGGACGGCGTGAACGTGTGGGACACGATGGCAAAGGGAATGGCTTCGCCGCGCACGGAGGTGATCTACAATGTCGAGCCGTTCCGTGGAGCCGTTAGGCAGGGCGATTGGAAACTTATCTGGCGTTCGTTGATTCCCACGAGTGTCGATCTCTACAACTTGGCCAGCGACCCGTATGAGAAGACGAACCTTGCTGCTGAACATCCCGAGCGAGTTGCGGCGATGCAGGACCGCCTCAATGCGTTGGGCAAAGAGTCTGCCAAGCCCCTGGCATTGATCTACATCACGAGCGTGGGGTTGGCACATGGCAAACCAAAGCTGGGCTCGGAGGACGGTGAATCCCTGGCCGACATTGATTCGCACGGCCATTCGATCACAGACGAAGGAGTAAGCTATCCTGTAAAGCGTTGATTGCGGCGGACCTCAATATCTGTAGGTTGGCCTGCAATACGATCGCCTAATAATGGCATGAACGCGGAGCCGCCGACAGCGCGTTTTCAAGTGGAATATCAACCGCGGCGGCCCTCGTTGTTACACACAAATTAGAGGGCGGCTCCGGGTCCAAAGGTTAGCCAAGCATTGGCGAAGTCGTGCATGCGTTGGATGCCAATCCACACGGTTTGTGGACCAGGTGGAGCAGCACCGCTGCGAACAACATAGCC
>JBGSTP010000179.1:0-10893 GCA_041736515.1 Pirellulaceae bacterium | reverse complement strand
GTGGGTCGAGCCGTTCACACAACTGCGTGCGCCCGTGATCACCAACCTGCGCATGGATCCGTTCGAGCGGGCCAGATCGGAACATACCATCGGTTACCAAAAATGGTATTTAGAACGCATGTTTATGATCGCACCTGCGGCTGGCTTTGTCGGTCAATGGTTGCAGAGTTTCCGTGAGTTCCCGCCACGAATGAAGCCGGGCAGCTTTAGCCTCGATCGCGTGATGGAAGCCGTTTCCAAGCCACAAGGCGGCCGTTAACCTCTTGATGCTGAAGCGCTGAATCATTCCACCGGGCCGCCCTGTGTCATTCAGGTGCGGTCTTGGTTGCTTCAAGCGAGCCGCGAACGCGAAGCATCGAGTGAACGGCGAAGCGCCGTTGCTCGTCTGCGATGTCGGTCCCCCCTTATCTTAGTCGGAACAAGCCATCGTCGACGGCACCTGGTTGACGCCTCAAGTTGAACTCGGGAAGTTAGCGACCAGATGGGACAAGTTCAGAATTTCATGATGAAAGCGAGCGAAGTCAAAACGGCTTTCGCCGGCGCAATCATTTGTATTCTTACGTTCACGTCGACCCAGGCGGCGGAAGTCACTCCTGCGGAAGCACGAGTCATCGCGCGGGATGCCTACATTTTCACCTATCCGCTCGCGCTGCAATACCACACGATGTATGTGCAGGCGATTGATTCGAACTCCAAGGAGTATGTTGGCGGTTTCGGAGAGTACCGGCATTACGGTATCTCCACTCCTGATAACAAAGACATCGTCACCCCCAACAACGACACGCCCTACTCATGGGCTCATGTGGACCTGCGTGCTGAACCGTGGGTGCTGTCGCTGCCTCAGACAGACGGTCGCTACTTTACAACCCAGTGGATGGACTTGTGGCACTTCATTGTCGACAACCCGGGATCGGTGTTAGACGGTAGCGAAGGCGGCAACTTTCTGCTCGCCGCACCCGGCTGGAAAGGCGAAGTGCCCAAGGGCATTAAACGTATCGTTCGTGGTGAGTCGGATTTTATGGGAACGCTCACCCGCACCCAACTCAAAGGCATGGATGATCTGCCCGCCATGCAGAAGACCCAGCAGGGTTATAAGCTGCAACCACTCTCTGCTTTTCTCGGGCAAAAATCGCCTGCACCAGCGCCTGAGATTGAATGGCCGGTGTGGATCGACAAAGTAGATCGAACTGCGGACATATTCCGCTATGTGAACTTCATGCTGCCATACACCACGCCGAACGTACTTGATCGGCCAATCCTTGAGCGTGTCGCGAAGATCGGCATCGGGCCTGGAAAGCCGTGGAACCTCGCGGAGTTGAAGCCTGAAATACGCCTCGCGATCGAAGATGGCGTGGCCGATGCATTAAAGCGAATCGACCAGACAATTCCCGATGTCCATGACGCCGCCAAGCTCTATCTCAGCCGCGAGAACATGCAAACGGACTACCTCAATCGGACAATGGGTGTGGTGATCGGACAGTGGGGAAACGATACTCGGCAAGCTGTTTACCAGGGGTGGCCGCTCGATGCGCAAGGAGTTCCGCCGGACTCCAGCAAGAACAAATACACCATTACCTTCCTGCCTGGGCAGTTGCCCAATTACCGTTTCTTTTGGTCCATCACTATGTATGGATTGCCGGAACGTTTGCTGGTCCCGAATCCCATCCAACGTTACTCCATCGGCAGCAATTCACCCGATCTGAAGATTGCGGCGGATGGGTCGATGGTGATCTACCTCCAGAAGGATTCCCCCGGAGCGGACAAGCAGGGCAATTGGCTGCCCGCACCCGACTCGCCGTTTTCCGCAGTCTTGCGGGTGTATGGGCCGGGCGAAGCCGAACAGGCTGGCAAATGGAAAGCGCCCGCACTCGAACGCGTGAAATGATTTACTCAACTTTGCCACCAAAAACCTGACAATACCAAACACAAAAATGAAGAACCCACAAACACTCCTGGTCGTCCCCATCATTGCCGCGCTGACCTTTGTCACGGGCATCGTCCGCGCTGACGACCCGCTACCATCCTGGAACGACGGCAAGGCGAAGCAATCTATCATCACCTTTGTCGAAAGGGTCACGACCGAGGGTTCGCCAGACTATGTTGTTCCCGCTGAGCGTATCGCCACCTTCGACAACGACGGCACGCTCTGGTGCGAGCAGCCGATGTATGTGCAGGCGTTCTTCGTTCTTGATCGAATCAAACAGATGACCCCGCAGCATCCGGAATGGAAGGACAAAGAACCCTTCGCATCCGTGCTCAAAGGCGACATGAAATCCGCTCTTGCCGGTGGAGAGCACGCCGTGGTCGCGCTGATGGCTGCCGCGCATTCGGGAATGACGACGGACGAATTTGAGAAAAGCGTCACGGATTGGATCACGACCAACAGGCACCCGAAGACCGGCAAGCTCTTCACCGAGATGGCCTTTCAACCGATGCTTGAACTGCTCACCTATCTTCGTGCAAACGGCTTCAAGACATTCATAGTCTCCGGAGGCGGAATCGAATTCATGCGCCCGTGGGCCGAGCGAGTCTATGGCATCCCACCGGAACAGGTCGTAGGTACGAGTGGCGGGTTGAAATTTGAGATGCGAGATGGCTTACCGGTCATTCTGAAGACCCCGGAACTCGTCCTCAATGATGATAAGGAAGGCAAACCCGTCGGTATCCAGCGACACATCGGTCGCCGTCCCATTGCCGCGTTTGGCAACTCTGATGGCGACCTGCAAATGCTTCAATACACCGCCGCCGGCTCGGGTCCGCGATTCTGTCTCTACATTCACCACACTGACGCTGAACGCGAATACGCCTACGACCGCGAATCCCATGTCGGCAGACTTGATAAGGGACTCGACGAAGCCGCCGCCAAAGGCTGGACCGTTGTTAGCATGAAAGACGACTGGAAGACAATCTTCCTCGCCAAGCCGTAGCTCGCGTTCAGAAGCTTTGAAGAATACGTGACACTTACCGACGACCAAGCCGATCAAACAAATGAAAAAGCAACACCCATGAAACCAAAACGATTCGTATTCCAGAGCCAGATGTTTGGTTTCGCCAGGTGCGACTTTCTACTGGTGACAGTAGGTCTGTTGGGGTGGTTGGTCACGTTCGGACTGCAGAAACAAGTTTTCGCTCAGGACAAAGTGGAAGCCCCAAACGCAATCAGCCAATCCGACCTCATCGGTTCGCAAGTGTTAGAAACGCCCTACGGCGTTATGACCATAGAGAACGCGTATCCCACTGAAGAAACCGTTTCGCAACTCTTTGCGCAGCGCGACCGACAGCGGGCGACCGAGCTATATCTGTGGTCGTTGCCGATCGTTCAATTCCAGATTTGGAGCGAGCAGCAGGCGAAGACATTCGGTACGCAAGGGACTGATGTGGCCGTCCTCACCTCGTTCAACGAGAAGGGGGGCATCATCACCGGAAACGCGACAACTCCCTATCTCATCTCATTCTTCAATCTTGCACAGACCGGTCCTCTCGTGATTGATTTCCCGAACGGGCCGTATGCGGGGGGAATTCTCGATTGGTGGGAACGAACTTTAGAGAACGGAGACTTTTTCAACGGGGGCAATCCCGATGGGAAGAGTGTCAAGTACTTGCTGCTGGGACCAAATCATGCGGCCGCAGATCATGAAGGCCACGGCTTCTCAATCGTCCAATCACCAACGAACAAAGTCTTCTTCGGTAATCGAATTCTCAAGTCGGGCGAGGAAGCTCTTGCCGAGTTTAAGCAAAGACTGATGGTCTATCCACTCGGCAGCGAGCCAAAGCCGGTCAAGTTCATCATGGGTGTTGATAAGCCATGGTCCGCCAAGCCCCCGACGGGTCTCGACTATTTCAAGGCAGTCCACCGGGCGATCCAGGGCGAACCGGTCTTGCCGCAAGACAAACCGTACATGGCTTTCCTTTGGACACTCGGCATCGAAGACGGCAAGCCATTCGACCCGGATGCGAGGATGGCGAAGCTTCTGGCTGAAGGCGCGAACATTGGTGAACTCATGGCCCGCGCAAACTCGATGGAACATCGCCACGCCGAGCCCTATTGGAAAGGCACTCGGTGGCACCGCCTGCTCGATTTCCCCTTGGCTCAAGTCGATGAGAAGCGTTCTTACGTCGACGAGCGGGCGGCCTGGTTTTACGAGGCGGTCACATCTTCCGGCCAGATGCAGACCAAAACTCCTGGCTCTGGCCAAGTGTACTTGAGCACAAAGCTGGACAAGGACGGAAACGTGCTGAAGGGTGGCGAGACCTATCGCCTTCGCGTCCCTACTGCAAAGATATCGTTCATTGGAATCTGCCATCGAATCCAGTGGACCTCGAGCAACGCGAAGGGCGTCTCAATCGATACAACTGCTATTCGATCCGGCAGATGATTTCACGCGACTACCCGCATTCCAGTACAGTTCGATACAACCAACTCAAGACGCCCCCTACCCCAGCAGAGAAGGAAAGCGACAGCTCGCGAGGATTGCCGTGGCAGTGGATCTTTGATTCGATCGAAGCTCAGCCACTGAGCGATCAGTCATTCAAACAAGGACTCTATCCTCATTGGATTTATGTTCCAAGATCAGGAAGGCTGGAGATCCTACGACGACATCTTTTGTTCTATAGCAACAGCAAAGACTCGCTCAAGTACAAGCGACTGAAACGCGACCTTGCGCTTTACCGACTTGTTTTTGGGCAACCTCGTCAGGAAGACATCGTTCGAAAGATCCGTGAGCGACTTGGCGACGAAGTAGATGAAAAGCTGCTCCATGAATACCTTCCGATCTACATGATTAACCTGTCACCATTTACTCGAGAGTACACCTGGGAAGCAGCAAAGACCCAGGCCAGGCGTTTACTTTCCAAACCAAAAGATATTGAGGCGTTAGTGCTTTTGGTTAGGTCGATGCAAGAAAGGTACGCGCAGTACCTTGGATGTACCCAAAACGATATTAATACTTTGGTCGCATGGGTTTCATGCCACGACTCCGAACATACTGCCACCGAGAAGACAACTGATAGCGTGGCCGCACTTTACTACTTAGCCAACCCGTACGACGGCACCTTCGACTTTTTCCGTGGAATCGGCTTAACCGACGATTTACGTGTGATTCGTGACGTCATCACGAAGCACTTCGCGACCTAAAAGTTTCAGCTTACAATTTCAGGTGTTTGCCGCATCAATTCGCGTAATCGCAAAGAGCCACCAACAACTATGACCGGACGATCGATACGAATTTACCTAGTTGATGGAGACGCGTCAGGTTTGCTAACGGCCGAGGTCATGAATTGGTCCGGCAAGTTCGTGGTTGCGCCTCGAACGATGTTGAAGGAGCTTGCGACACGCGAAGAAGTCTCGCGCACTGGCGTTTATGTCCTTGCGGGCCCTGACCCAGAGAACCCTACGCAGGATATGATCTACGTCGGCGAAGGAGATAACGTCTTCAAGCGAATCACGGCCCACGACAAAGACTCCGACAAAGAGTTCTGGACACGATGTGTGCTGGTGATCAGCAAGGACTTGAATCTCACCAAGGGTCA
Organism: Pirellulaceae bacterium; assembly: GCA_041736515.1. GTDB lineage: Bacteria > Planctomycetota > Planctomycetia > Pirellulales > Pirellulaceae > Aureliella. The sequence continues at coordinate 5,364 of JBGSTP010000179.1, read as the reverse complement.
CGTTCGATACCTTGAAAGTCGCATTATCGAAAAAGGACATGCATCTGGAAGAGCCAGGCTAGTTAACGGCACTGCACCTCCATTGCCTCCCATGCCAGAACCAGATATCGCGGATATGGAGGGCTTCCTATCACATATCGAGCTCGTTCTACCCGTCCTTGGATTTGACTTCCTCAAGCCCAAACCAGTCGTGCGTCCAACTGGCGGTGGCGATGCATCCAAATTTTCGCCTGTTTTCGAGTACTTCTCAGGCGAGGCAACTGCAAAGGCTCAGGAGATTGACGGCGAGTTCGTGGTCTTGAAGGGATCTACGGCGTTAGCCACACCTAAGGACAGCTGGACAAGTTATCGAGGCCTCAGAGACAGCTTGATTGAAGCGCAGAAGCTGGTTGCCATCCCTGATCGCCCGCTTTACCTCTTCGCAGAAGACATCGCCTTCAAGAGCCCCAGCGCGGGCGCAGCCATTGTGAATGCAGGCAACATCAACGGACGAACTGCGTGGAAAATTTCAGTAACGAAGCAAACCTACGCAGATTGGCATCAATCTCAGTTTCCGGACGTCTCGGAGGACGCAGATGGTTGATCTACCAGTCGATACCGGGAGAGCAGCGATCCCATGGGGCTGCTAGCCAATTATCTGCAAGAGGCGTTTATGGCTCAGCCACCGTCTGGCTGGATTTGTAGACGCGAGATGCGAGTGCTTTCATGCGAATTTGAAAATTTGCTCGGATATAGCCCACGTTCCGACGTCTGCCTAGAGATGGCGGACGCGTCGCGTCGGATTTGGATTGAGTTCGAAATAAGTCGCGCCGATCCAGTTGCTAATCACGCCAAGTTCGCAACTGCCCATTTGTTCAAACCCTTCGAGACGTCGGACACATTTGTGTCGATGGTGAGCTCTCACGTGGCTCGCGGCAGAAGAAATCTAGCGTCAAATACGGTGCATTTACTTCGGCACGTTGGCATCTCTGCATTTCAAACAGTTTTGTTGCCAAACATTGAACCAGAGGAAATCAAGCGGCTGAACCATTCGTCGCTCGATAGTCTTCGCTCCAGCAACTTGGACGTCCCTAGAGAGCTAAACCGAGTCTTCCAAATCGTCGAGCCTGTGATCGAAGATGATGGACATCGAATCCACTTCGTATCCGAGTTGTTCGACGTCATTCGCAATCTTCATCGTTGGAATTCAGAGGTGAGCCAGCCAGAGGGAGCTGAGCTTTGGAAACGCAGGACCGTCACCTACTTTGTATTTGATCCAGTCTCAAAGCTCTTCGCTCCAACGAAGTACTGCGCTTACTCAATTCCGGTTCGATCAAGCCCGATAAGTACAACCTCGGCATCCGGTCTCATGAATATGCAAACCTATTGCACGCTCGATGAAACAGACCGTCGATTCGATGGCAACCGCGCTCAAACGCACCTCATGACCAATCTTGGCATCAATCTAACGGCTGCAGACGAATCGCCTGAAATCGGTTTTTCGTTTAATGCTTGGCTTTCCAAGCGAGCCACTTCAGTAACGGTTCATCCGTCAGGAGCAAAGTTTCTGGTACCTCCGACTTGGTACCGATGAGCCTAAGCCTGCAGTTGGGCAGGATTGGTAGAATGACATGCAAATATGAAAGTTGAGAAAGCACAGAGAAGATACTTATGGAGCCGGGGCTATACGACCATTTACTGACGAAAACTATTGAAGCGGAAGTTGCACGACTGGGTGATCCGCGTCTGGTAGCGCTCGCGCCGGTGGATTCTGAGGAGTCGCATTCGGTTCTGGCTCAGTATTTGGAACGGTTGATTGCTTCGAGCTTGGCATTGCATCGCGGATCGGATGCGGCTGAAAAGCAGCGGCAGTTGGCGGAACGGATCGTTGGAACGCTCAGGGAAGTACTAAACGATCAGGAGTCCGATGGCTTTAGTATCGCCACACCATTGCAGCGGCTGCTGGCGATTCATCGAACAGTGAACGGCGTAACGAAAGATCGCCCTGACAGTCTGCTTTCACGCTCGTCTCTATTCACCGGAACGCGATTGGATGCGAGCCTTGGTGGCCAACTCCGCAAAGAAATCGCGACTTGCGATCGTGTGGATATTCTCTGCTCGTTCATCAAATGGAGCGGGCTGCGCGTCCTGCTGGACAACCTTCGGGAACTGGTCGAGCATTCCACCGGCGACGGACCAGTGATCCGTGTGATTACAACGAGCTACATGGGGGCAACTGATCCCAAGGCAGTCGAAGTGCTGCGAGAATTGCCCAGAACCGAAGTTCGAGTCAGCTATGACACCAAACGAACGCGGTTACATGCTAAGGCATATCTGTTTCATCGGAATACAGGTTTCAGTAGCGCATACGTTGGCTCGGCAAATCTTTCGAACGCGGCGCTGTCCGAAGGGCTCGAATGGACAACCAAGATTAGCCAGTACGAATTGCCATATCTCTGGGATAAGGTAACGGGAACGTTCGAGACCTATTGGCAAGACGACGAGTTCCAAGCGTTCGACGAGCAAGCGGTTCCGAGACTGCGCGAAGCGATCAAAAGAGAACGCCACGTTGCATCGGATTCAGGCACAATCATCAACTTCGATCTGCGTCCGTTTCCATTCCAAGAAGAGATTCTCGACATCATCGCCGCCGAGCGCGAGGTCCAGAACAAGCATCGCCACCTTGTGGTCGCTGCGACTGGCACCGGCAAAACGATGATCGCCGCGTTTGATTACGCGCGAGTGGCACAGCAACTTGCGCGAAAACCTCGGTTGCTATTTATCGCTCATCGCAAAGAGATCCTCAACCAAGCCTTGGCGTCATTTCGTTGCGTAGTGCGGGACCAGAACTTTGGAGATCTACTTGTTGATGGTAATGATCCTGGACAGCGCGATCATTTGTTCTGCTCCATCCAAAGCTACAACTCCCGCAAACTAATCGACGAAGCGGCCGATCGCTTCGAGTACATTGTCGTGGACGAGTTCCACCACGCTGCCGCGCCGAGCTATCAGGCACTACTCGGCCACGTTCAGCCGACGATCCTGCTGGGGCTGACTGCCACGCCCGAACGATCGGATCAACTCGACGTATTGAGCTGGTTCGGTGGACAGGCCAGCGCGGAGATCCGGCTGCCGGATGCGATCAACCGTCGCTTGCTTTGCCCTTTCCAATACTTCGGAGTTGCCGATTCGGTTGACCTCGATGGTCTTACTTGGCAGCGCGGTGGCTACCGAGTCGATGATTTGGATCGGCTTTACACTGGCAACGATGTTAGAGCAAAGCTGATTCTCGAAAAGCTCTGCTATACGGTTTTGAACCTGGCAGATGTCCGAGGTTTGGCGTTTTGCGTCAGTGTGGCTCACGCCGAGTTCATGGCTCGATTTTTCGATGAAAACGGTGTGCCGGCCATCGCATTGTCGGCTCAGTCGTCGGATGAAGATCGAAACACGGCTCAGCAGAAACTGCGGGACCGTTCTGTGAACTTCATTTTCGTAGTCGATCTCTATAACGAAGGTGTCGACATCCCCGAAGTCGACACAGTGTTATTTCTTCGGCCCACGGAAAGTCTAACCGTGTTTCTGCAGCAACTTGGTCGTGGCCTTCGATTGCATTCCGATAAAGATTGCCTCACCGTGCTCGACTTCATCGGCGCTCAGCGAAAAGAGTTTCGTTTCGCCAGTCGATTCCGAGCGCTCAGCGGCAAGCCAACCGCCAAGCTTGACGACGAAATCGAAGCTGAGTTTCCACACTTGCCGAGTGGTTGTGTGATCAAGCTCGAGCGTGTGGCTCAACAACGAGTCCTCGATAACGTGCGCGAATCGATTCGTTTGGTTCGTCCACGGATGCTGGCATCGTTGCGAGACTTGAAACAATACCTTGGCCGAACGCCGACGATCGAAGATGCCATCGAATACTTCGACACAACACTGGACGAATTGCTAAAGCGAGGCTTGTGGTCGCGTCTATTGGCCGACGCGGGAATCGGCGGACCAATCGATGCGCCTGACGAGCAGCAGCTTGCCAAGGGCCTCTGTCGACTGAGCCACATCAATTGTCCACAGGAAATCAATGCGTTGACGGAGTATCTTGCATCGCCCGAGCCCGCAGCGTCAACGAGAGCGCCGGCACTCATTGAAATGCTGCATACAACGCTATGGGGAACTCAGCATTCGGAACTGACTCTCGACCTCGCTGAACAGCGGCTGCGAGCCAATCCCTCTGCAATAAGTGATCTCAACGCGGTCCTGGGCTACCGCCTCAAGCATTCGCCTCTGATCATGTCGCCCACTTCGCCTGCCTACAATCCTCTCGCGATCCACGCAGCCTACACTCGCGACGAGATTCTAGTCGCTCTTGGTCACTGGAGTTTCAACAATCGACCGAGCCAGCGAGAAGGAGTCTTGCATCAAAAGGACCGCAAGCTCGATGTCTTCTTTGTGACGCTGCAAAAGTCCGAAGACGAGTACTCGCCTACCACGATGTACGAGGATTACCTCATCTCGCACGATCTGTTTCATTGGCAATCGCAAAGCAACACGTCCGAGCAATCGCCAACGGGCCAACGATACATTCGACACCGCGAATTGGGCTACACGCCTTTGCTTTTTGTGCGTGAGACAAAAAACTTGCCATCTGGATTATCAGCTCCTTATCACTTCCTCGGCCCATGCAGCTATGTCGGTCATACGGGCAGCCGGCCGATTAGCATCACTTGGAAACTACAGCATCACGTCCCTACCCGCCTATTGCGAACAATGGCCCGACAGATTGCAGTATAAGAAATGGCTAACTTAAATGGCAGAAGTAGAAATAACCACTGGTGATTTGCTGAATCAGGATGTTGAGGTAATCGTTAACGCTTGGAATCGAAACATCATTCCCTGGTGGCTCTTGCTACCACAAGGCGTTTCTGGAGCGATCAAAAAGCGGGCTGGTTATCAGCCATTTCGTGAGGTTGCCAAGTATGGTCCGATCCCGCTTGGGGGTGCTGTCTTTACCAGTGCTGGTCGCCTGCCCTTCAAGGGTATTATCCATGTAGCAGGAATCAGCATGTGGTGGCGAGCATCAGAATATTCGATTCGTGAGTCTTGTCGAAATGCAATTCGAATTGCCCGAGAACTCTCGTGCGCCTCTGTTGCCTTTCCGCTCATCGGCGCAGGTACTGGAGGTGGCACGATGGCGGAGGTTGAGAGGCTAATGATGGATCAGCTCGGCATGGAGGAATACTCTGGTAGAATCGTCGTTGTCAAATACAAGAAGTAATAAATGAACGTTCCCCTGTCCGATCACATACTAAGTCGACTCAGAATCGCTAAGGACTCATTGGCGGTCCCCGATACACGAGCACCAAACGAACTTAGCGATCCCATCTTGCTATCCCCCTG
>JBGSTP010000174.1:0-8533 GCA_041736515.1 Pirellulaceae bacterium | reverse complement strand
ACCGTCTGGCGACAGGTGGCTACATTTCGTAGCCAGCCGCTGCCAAGCGGTGGAGCGGAAACAATGCAACGTCCCACCGTCTGGCGACAGGTGGCTACAGTTCGTAGCCAGCCGCTGCCAATCGGTGGAGCGGAAACAATGCAACGTCCCACCGTCTGGCGACAGGTGGCTACATATCGTAGCCAGCCGCTGCCAAGCGGTGGAGCGGAAACAATGCAACGTCCCACCGTCTGGCGACAGGTGGCTACATTCGGACGCAAACGAAAAAACGCGGCATCGACCATCGACGCCGCGTCTTGAAGTTGTACTGGAGGACTCTATCGGACTAGAACAGGACCTGTACGCCAACACTGCCACCGTGCAGGAAGAGTTCGTTATCGTTCTGAACTCGGAAGCCGGTGTTAGGATTCACGACGCGGATATCCTGGCCGGGGACAGTTGCTACGCCGGGCAAGTACCACATTTCGTAGCCGGCAGTGAGCCGAACGCTGGGCACAATTTGGTAATTGGTGAAAACGCCCATCTCGATCAATCCGGCTACGTCGGTTGTACGCTGACCCGCGGCAAAGATTGGCGTGCCAGCGTTGGTTAAGAATGTCGCTTGCTCGTCAAAATTGGCGTAGACGCCGGCTTTGCCGCGGAATCCCATGTTTGCACGCAGGCTGACTGGATAGAGAATGTCTGCTCCTAGCTGAGCTCCGACCATTCGGTTGTTGACATTGTTGGCAAACACACCTGACCCACGGGCACTGTCAGACAGGAACAAGTATTTTTCCTGATAGTCGACGTAGCGAACTCCAATCATGGTGGAGATGACATCCCAGGTCCACCAGCGTCGGTTCATTTCGACGCTGTTGAGTTTGGCACGCCACGCTTGGACATGCTGATCAGCGTCGTTGAATGTGTCCACTTCGGCGTTGGTATAACCACCTGAGGGCACAAAGCGACTTTGCAGCGTACCGGCACCTAGCACCGCATTCTGTCTCTGCCAATCAAACGGTCCTACGTAGGAAACCTCCCAGCCGTTGACACAATCGAACAGGCGTCCGATGGTGTATCGTCCAGCAAAATCGAATTGGAAATCTGGCAAGTAGGTGTTTCTGGAAAGCGAGAAATATCGATCGTTCTCTCGAGTGAGCCACAGCGCGTCGTAGTTGACGTAGACGCTGACGTCACAACCCGGCGCACACACGCTATTTGCGCAGTAGCCACCCGAGCCGCCGTACGCACCACCGCCGTAAAAGCCTCCTCCGTACGATGATGGTTCGACATGCGTCGAATCGTTCATCACGGAATAGGACGCGTCCGTGGGGTCGCTGGGCTCGGCGCCTCCAGAGACAGGGGCGTCAGGCAGACTCCCCATGGCTGCGGGCGTTATGTAATCGGCGAACGTTTGCGCGGCAGCGTCGCTGGAGCAGCACAACGTGACCGTTAGACTGGCTCCGAATGCGGCTAAACTTACTTGGCGGAAAGCCGCTTTAAAAGCAGCAATTCCGTTGCGCGATAGAATCAGGATTTTACGCATGGCAATCCTCGAATGGCATCCTTGCTAGTTGGTCACGTCCGATAGGTTTCGCAGAAGCATATGCTCTACTAAGTTTTTACAGACGCTATAAAAATCGAACTCTCGTGCGACAGCCAACGCCAGTCTTGAGACTGATGCTGACACCGTTTTTTAAGAAATCAGTTAATTCCCATTGGTCACAAGTTGGTCTATGACCGGTGCGAGCGAGGTCTTGCGGACTAGCGAGAGAATCTTTTTGGCATCACTCTCGTAGTTCGTAAAGCCACGCACCAACAAACTTTCCTGGTAGACGACAATCTGAACATCGCTGTTCGGATACAGTTTGGCAACTGTTCGCGATATGTCTTTGGCGAGCTGTGGTAGCGCTACTTCGCTCGCTACGGTTCCGCCACTAACCGAAACCTCGCGAACGTCTACCGATTGTTCACCCTGACCGTTTCGTGTAATTATGGCTATGCGTGTGGAACCTGGTCGCATACCGATCAGCGTTGCTGTCCTGTCACCGGTTTTCAACAACTGGCACACGCTGGGATGTTCCACAGACAGCTCGCTGATTGAAAACTCAGTCGCGACAGGTATGGTTCCCTGCAGCTCGACGCTCATGGGCTGGCCAACCTGTACACCAGCGTCCGCAGGAGGGCTGTTAGTCGGAGCAGTATTTTGTTCTTGCAGTGGCGTTGTGCGTGAAGCAAAGGTGGCTTTCACCGTGCTCCGCAAGCCTGTATTGACTGAAACCAGTGGTGTTGATGGCGCGGAGGTGGTCTTCTCGAATGTGGCCTTGGGCGCCTCGACGGCCAATGCCGCTTTGGTCAAGTTCGCTGCTTTGATCAAAGGCACAGGTTCGCCTTCGACACGCACTTGCATTCCCTGTTTGGGAACGCGGGGTGCGGAAGCCTGGGGGGTTGCCACGACGGTTTGCGGGGCAGCTTGCGAGGCACTGCTCAAATGCAAGGAAGCAGCGCGACTCGGATGCGCTGGGGCGGTGCTGGCTTCCGGCGCATCGCTCAAGCTCATGCGAACCTCCGCGTGGTCGGCTGGTTTAGCCTCGGTCTGGCCTGGCGACGCCACGGAAATACGCATCGACCGCGCATCGGGCATAATTACCGGCTCGCGCGTCCCGGAAACCGCAGGCAGGCTAACGCTCGGTTGAGGAAGCGCTGCGGACTCAGCGGCCGACGTTTGTTGATCAAGATCGAGAGTCAGCGGAATCTCAATATCGAGCAGTGACTCTGTTTGTGCGGTAGGAATCGCCGACGGGACTGCTGTTTCAATTTCTGTGGCAGAAGCCTGCACGACAGCTGGCAGGGCTAGATTTGGATTGGGGGTGCCAACACTGCTGGAAGCAATCTGCTGAACTGGGTTTAGTTGATCTCCCACCGTTGGGTTCGGTAAAGCGATACTGGGCAGCTCAATTTGTTGACCGGCCGCAGGCAACTGGACCGGTTGCGGAACTCCTCGGCGAGCAAGGCCGATCAGGCTGATCAACTGTTTACAGCTAGCGCTTTCGCCGGCGCTCGGCAGCTTGGGAAACGGATAGGGTAACAATCCGTCTGTTTCGCAGGTTGATTGACTTGAACTTGGAGTGCAAGGCAGTGGTAGCTGCGCAAGTGCAGTCTCGCACGCATTGGTAGCTAGCGCCATGGCAAACGTCAAACGCGCGAGGCGTCGAATGGATGGTTTGTTGCTTGTGCAGTTGCTACTCAGTATCATCGCAAAACCCCTAGCGAAGGAGACAATCACTTCCAAATTGCTAGCGAAAACTACTGGTCAGCTCGCTATTTTGTGCACTTGGAGCGCGTTACTGCTGGGATATCGGGAAGCGACGATGTAAAAGTTAAACGATTTTACCGGTAGCGCGTATCGTATTAGTAAAAGACACCTTTTATGGTGGGTGAAACGATGTTAAGACAGCAATGGAAGGCTGGTCAATCGGATTAAGGCTCAGTGGACAGCAACAAAATATCGCTTTTTTTCAAAATGGTATGTTGATGGATGTCTGTGGTCATCCGCTGACGATCACCGCGTTGCAGGCCAATGACGGCACCCACGTCGGAAAGTGCTAAACTCGCTAGTTCGAGTGTGATGTCCTCCAGATCTTTTCGATTTGCCACCGGGACTGCGGTGAGGGATTGGGGATTGGGCGACGAAATCGAGGGCGGAGTTCTCTCTTGATTCCGATCGTCGATGATTTGGGCCATGCGCAGGGCGCCAATGGCGGCAGGCATGACCACATGGTCTGCACCACTCCGCAATAATTTGCGCTCGGTTGTCGGGCATTCGGCGCGAGCAATAATTTCTAAATTTGCGTTAAGATCGCGTGCCGTGAGAGTGATGAAGACATTCACGGCGTCGTTGGGGAGGACAGAGGCCAGGTACCGCGCGCGCTGAATGCCAGCGCGTTCCAGGGTTTCGTCGGAGCTGGCGTCACCGGATACTACAGCAAACCCTGCTTCTTCCGCCTCCGCCAGCCTGGCTGGATTACTATCGATAATCAAGAAAGGTGTCTGCTTTGAGGACAGGTCTGCTGCCAGCATTTTGCCGACTCGACCAAAGCCACAGATAATCGCGTGATCCTTCATTTTCTTCAATCCTCGACTCATTTTGTGGGCACCAAAAACACGCGTTAGCTCACCTTCGGCAACCAATTGCACGAAGCCTCCCAACGAGTACACGCCGGAGGAGCAACCGAGCACGATCAGCACGATCGTCTGCAGCTTCAGGAATGAGTTATCCAGTGGGCGAACTTCACCATAGCCGATGCCAAACAGCGTAATGACAACCATGTACACCGAGTCGATGAAGCTCCAGCCGGCCGACGTATAAGCTGTGATCGCGCAACCGCAAGTTGTCGCACAAACGCCAGCTCCAACGAAGATTTTTCTCAGAGGATCAGACAAAACGACACTCGCAGAAGTACTAATAGCCGCCATCGCAGCAAACGACACGCCTAGCACAACGTAGCTCAAACTTAAGCATTCGCATGAAATAATAGAGAATTTTGGGGGCATCCCCCGGGGCCAACGATAAAAAACATCGCTAACGCAAGCAACAGAATATTCAATTCCTTCGATTTTTCCTCACCAAACGCAATAGTTGTTCTGGTGTGGTTCAGTTGAGTTGGGCCTCAGATTTGGTAAGCTACCAACGCAGCTTGAGCAAGTACTTGGCGAAGTTGTTCTCATCTTTTGCTAGAAAGCATGTCCATGACCGGTGCTACTTTTCTTCGAGCGATTCGACGATCCCATGCCGCAAGGAAGTCCTTGGTACGTCGTCTTGGCATTTTGGAGATTCTGGAGCCGAGAACACTACTTTCTGCTAGTCCGATCGATGGACGTCCATATTTCGAATTAGGTCCCTCCGACAATGTTGCTTGGGACCAGCCGCGTGTAACCGTTGAGTTTGTCGACATCGGACCTGGAGTACGCGCAGGCTTTTATCCTGCAGGAGAATGTTCGGATCATCGACAACGATGACGTTGTGCCACCCAAGATCCTGGATATCATCGCTGGCTCCAGTCAGTGGGGCGGCAATTTTATAGATGCGATTGATGGCGGTGGACTCTTGGCTGGAAACGGACTCGGATTATCGCTTGCTGGCCCAAATCAACTAAGGAACTTGCCGTGGATCAATATCGATCGAATCTACCTCAAATTTAGCGAGGATGTTTCAGCCAGTTTGACGCCGAACAAGCTGGCTTTAGTTGGATCGAACCTATCCAACTATATGCCAGGCGTATCCATTGCTTGGCAAGCAGACGGGCCCAATGTCGCCACATTGCGTTTCGCGACTCCCATCAAAAACGATCGCCTCATTCTTTCGATCGCAGATACGCTCACCGATGCCTCCGGTAATCCACTGGACGGCGAGTGGAACAATGGTTCAAGCACTTCTTCGGGAAATGGAACCGCCGGAGGTGTTTTTAACTTTCGAATCAATGTGTTGCCCGGAGATGTCAATAACAGCGACGGCGTAAACACCACAGACTTGCTGGACGACTACGGAAAGCGAAATACGGTCGTCAGTTCAATAGCCGATGCTTATTTTGACGCAAATGGCAACGGCGGAGTTAATACCACAGACTTACTAGACATTTATGGAATGAGAAACACTATTCTGCCCAGCGTTCCCGCCACTCCCACTTTTCTCGCGGCAGCTGCGCTCGTCGCAACTAGCGGACCAACTGTCGGATTGACCGGCTTGTCGCTACTGCTGGCTGAACTTCAAGCGGAGAAACAGACACGTGGCCGCATTGCGGCGGAAGCAGTTTTGGCAGTTCGGGATAGCTGGCTAGTCCCAAGTGCGATCGATGTACAAGCGGCATACGCCGCAGTGCCCTTGGCCGTTGATATAGATGCATTGAACGACTTGGCAGCAGCGCCAGCCCCGGTTTCGCTAGCGGACATCCAACCAACGCGGTTGCAGTCTAGTGTCGAGAACTGGCGACTACACACGAATCATGTTTGGGAAGAATGGAATTATAATAGGTTACAGCTGAATTCATTTTCTAGCGAGGTTGAGCCAATTCGGTCGCGATACAACGTGGCACATCGCGAGCGGGTGCGCGGTGTAAGGTTCGAAAAGATGCAACGCAGTGTTGTTGCCAATCAGATCGATACTTATGAAACGGACCTAAAGTTTGTCGATCCTAGTACGGAGTAGTGTGCAGCCACACAAAAGTGCTGTAGCCAGAGTTTAGCATTTTGATTCACCAACTTTGATTCACCAACATGGGAAACATCAAGCGATGAGACTTAAAATTTTGGCGTTGGCTGTAATTTTGCTTTGTGGAAACCATCCGAAAACGCATGCAGCAATTGTTGTTTCAATTCAACCGAGCGTGAATTCTATTGTAGTCCCCACAGCCGGCAATACGACGAACGTAACGTTCGTTGTGTCGATGGCTGCAACTTCAGGCATCGAGTCACTACTCAGCTACAACCTCCCGGTCGACATTGCCCCACCCGGCGGCATAGGTCTTCCCACAGGCATCACGATTGCACGTAACGCTATTTCACTTTTTCCGATCCCAGGTGGCGTGCCCTTCAGTCCCAACTCGTTTGCACCCGAATACAATCCGTCCGAGGGTGATTTTCTGGGTGTGGCTGGTGAGCTTAACTTTGCCAGCCCAGTTGCGATCTCGACCGTACCGCAACCCATTTTTCAGTTTACTGCCGTTATCGATAGTAGTGTTTTGCCAATGGAATACACGGCGTCGATTGTGCGTGGAGCGTTGTTTGCTATTGATCCGCAGCTAACCAACTCGGCGGTAGGTACTAAGCCCGCCGGCTACGGTGAGGGTATCGGCCGTTCCTGAGCCATCCGGCCTAGTGTTGTTGGCGACTTTGGTATGTGGAATTGTTTTACACCGACGTCGTTGTTGTTTCTTGTCGCCAGCATTGCCAGTCCTTGTCGCTGAGAATTGTTAGTAGAAGTCACCTAAGTACAACAACGCCCCAGTCGAGCGACAAACTCGCTCAGCGAAATCTGCAGACCGGGAAGCACATCCAGGCCGTCGAGGAGACCGTCTGCGGGCACTTGGATGGAATGTTCTTGTTCGCGCCACATTGTGTCTGTTCGCGTTTCCGGAGAGACATACCACACCAATCGTACGCCAGCTTCAAAATAGACGTGCAGCTTCGCCGACATTTCTCGATCGGTATTGCCGTCGGAGAGAATTTCGACCGCCAGGCCAGGAATTAAAGTTGGCACCGGACGGAGCGGTAGCTTCGTCGCCGGAAACCGCTCCCAACTGATGAACGACACATCTGGGATCTTGCTTTTGCCATCCAGCAACTTCAAAGGTCGTCGGCTCCAAGCACGTGTCCCAAGTCGTTAGATCGCACATAGAGCATAATTTCAAAACTAAGTATCGATGCCAACAGCAGCTCGTACCATCCCATGGTTTCCCTACCAAAGTTCCGAGTTCCAACTCGCAGATCCGCCCTTGATCCCCTACTCGCAGAATGTCCTCCTCGGTGGCAAATCCAGGTGGCGGATATAGTAGGATGCGGTCGGCTGGAACGTTACCTAGATGCACCTACAAATCCGCGAGGGTCCAACCCGCAGGAAGCTCTGACGTCCTGGATGTTAAGTTTGGCAAGTGGCTAATCACATTGCGTTTCTCTCCTAAGTCTCATAGTCGCTTAGCTGAAGACCACATGCAACGATTCCAGCTGGGATCGCCAACGTTCGATCTTTTTCCAGATTTTTATGCCGAAATCAGAACGGAAAAAATGTCCAGAAAAAGAGTGAGTGGCAAAAAGGATGGAGTGAGAAAAGGATGAGGTCTACGACTGCTTTAGAAATAAAAAATTCGGGACAGGTTTGTTTCGGAATTCTGGTAAAGCTACCTGATTGAAGCTTGAGCTTAGTCCGTGTTACAGCAGATCCTCGGGCGAGCTATTGTAGAACGCTGCTTGTGCCAGTTCGCGGTCGCAAGTTGAGATCAACACAGTGAGGAAGAGTCGGGCGAATCTTGCTCTACCATTGAATACAGCGAAGAAATCAGATGGCATGCATTTGTGCGAACTCGAGTTTGCTGACGGATGTTATCCGGGATCATGAGTCATCAAGCCATTTGGACCAATGTTATGTTTTGCCGGGGCAGGGAACAAATTCGAGGCATAGAAATGGTGGCGATCAGCGAGAAGTGTCGAAATTACGTCAGGCATTCGCAGCTAGCGAATGAGCCGAGGGCTGCCGATTTCGGGTGTCGTAGCGGAAGAATTTGCGCACGAAAAAACCCGCACCGTGGACGAAGCCACGGGCGGGCATTATTTGAAATCTGGTGATAAGCTCTCTACAAGTTCTTACAAGGATGTGCTCACGGATAAGTTTGCTGTGTTACCACATTTAATCGTCTAAGACGGACAAACTAATTTTCCTTAGAAAGGAGGTGATCCAGCCGCAGGTTCCCCTACGGCTACCTTGTTACGACTTAGTCCCAATTGTCGAGTTGACCTTCGGCGCCTGCTTCCTTGCGGTTAGCTCAGCGACTTCGGGCCCCCC
>JBGSTP010000159.1:0-11759 GCA_041736515.1 Pirellulaceae bacterium | reverse complement strand
AATTACTTTGCCGTACGGCCCTCTGGGACCGAGCCGAAGGTGAAGTTCTATATGTTTGTCAGTTGCCCACCTGCCGAAAGCCAGGATTTGGCTGTCGCGCAGTACAGAATGGCAGAAAGATTGGCTTTGCTCGAAAGCGATATTCGTCGCTACGTGGCGGAAAAAATCGGCTAGCTCGCTACCGACGCAGGCTCGATGCACTGGATTCAATCTGTCCGTTGAAGCCAGTTTTGAATTTCGGACAGCATGTGGACAGCCAGGATTCTGAGTTGGGAGAAATGTTGGTGCGCGGCGTTGATGTCGCCGCCGCGGGCAAGGCGTTCCATCGTACCTGCTACTGTGGAAACTCTTTCAGCTTCAAACAATGCCGCCGTGCTCCGCAGCGAATGCGCTGCGCGGATCAACAACTTGGCGTCGCTTGCATCGATGGCTTGGGTTAACTCCGCCAGCCGCTGATTGGTTTCGCGTTGTAGCGTGAGTACCAATTCGCGTTGTTGGGCCGCAGTACAGTTTAGCTTTGATAGCGGCGCGGCAAAATTGATGCTCGGCCGTTCAGCCGGGGTATCGACCACCCTGCCTGTAGCAGTTGACTCGAGTGTTGTAGAGCCGGCTTGAAGCAGGGCGAGTACTCGTTGGAGTTGTTTCATGTCCACAGGTTTGCTGAGATAATCGTCCATACCAGCTTGGCGACAATTTTCGCGATCTCCTTCCATGGCCGCAGCCGTGATGGCGATGATTGGCGTATGGCGTCCAGAGGCAACCTCTTCTTTGCGAATCAACTCGGTCGCTTGGATACCATCCATACGAGGCATTTGTACGTCCATAAGGATTGCATCGAATTCTTGCTCGCGCCAGGTGGCCACAGCGGCAGCGCCATCCTCGACACACACCACCTCATGCCCCTCGCGGCGGAGCAAACCTGTGAAAACGGCTTGATTGACGATGCCATCTTCCGCCAACAAAAAACGTAAGCTGGTTTTTGCAGGTGCAGCGAATCGAGCGGCAGCTTCCGCAGAAGGGTCGCTGTAAAATTCGGCGGAGGCATCTCGCAGCACGGAGCAGATTTCCGATTGCAATGCAGGTTTTTGCAAGACAGCGCTCAGCCGGAATTGATCGGAGACTTCCGCTGCGATGTGGCGAGCGATAGTCGACAGTAGCACAACGCGTGGACGAAAGTTGGGAAACTTGCGATGAAGGTCGACGACCAGATCTAGTCCATCGCCATCCGGCAGCGATAAGTCGGCGATGACAGCTGATCTCGACTCGGCATGTCGGGAGAATTCGGCGTAAAGCTGCTGCGCTTGGCTGGCGGAGCTGGCTGACTGCACAATCAACCCGCGTTGTTCCAATGCTGACTGTAGCGCTGTGCGGCTGGCCGCATTGTCGTCGATCAACAGGATGCGGTAGTCCCTTAGGCTAAGCGAGAGTTCTGGTTCGTCGTTGGCTGAATCGGGCTGGGGACTGACGGGAAAGGTGGCTGTAAAGTGGAATGTCGAACCCACGCCCGGCTCGCTTTCGAGCCAAATTTTGCCCTGCATCATGTCCACGAGCTTGGCAGAAATGGATAATCCCAAACCGGTTCCACCGAATTGCCGCGTGGTGGAAACATCGGCCTGCGAAAACGCTTCGAATATCGAATGCTGTTTACTGGGCGGAATGCCGATACCCGTGTCGGCCACGGAAAAATGGAGGGTATAGTCGGATTGCGTGGGCGGGCCGCTGGCCACTGCCACACGAATGATCACTTCACCCTGGCTAGTGAATTTAATCGCGTTCCCGACGAGATTCACCAATATTTGACGCAGTCGATCTGGGTCGCCGAGCAGTCGATTGGGCACATCTGGTGCCAATTCCAACACAAGTTCGAGCTGCTTTTGTGCCGCGCGGACCGCCAGGCTCTTCGCTGCGTGACTAACGCATCGCCTAAGCTCGAAAGGCCGCGATTCCAAGTCAAGCTTGCCAGCTTCAATCTTGGAAAAGTCGAGTATGTCATTGATGATTCTCAGCAACGATTGCGCTGACTGCTCAATCATTTCAACGAAGGACCGTTGGTCATCCTTTAAAGGCGTATGGCTAAGTAATTCTGTCATACCGATGATGCCGTTCATGGGAGTGCGGATCTCGTGACTCATGTTGGCCAGGAATTCACTTTTGGCGGCATTGGCGCGGTCAGCCTGATCGCGAGCTTCGCGCAACTGTCGTTCTGCGAGAATCAATTCGGTAATCTCCCGCGAAACGCCGAACGTACCGGCGATACGACCTTGGTCATCATAAAGCGGTAGTTTGGTGGTGGAGCACCAAGTATCGGGGCGATTGGGCCACGTTTCGCGTTCTACGCTGTTCACTAGCGCTTCGCCGGTTCTCATGATCCGCAATTCATCGTCGCGCGCTTGTTCCGCATGTTCGCCGGTAAAGATATCGGCGTCCGTACGACCAATTGCTACTTCAGGACTGGCCAAGTTGAACTTGCGAGCCATCCCGCGACTGATGCGAACAAAGCGGCTTTCTTTGTCTTTGAAATAAATCGAGTCGGGCATGTTGTCCAACAGGGCATGCAGCAAATAACGCTCTCGCTGTAAGGCGGCTTCGGTTTGCTTGCGATCTGTGGCATCCCAAAACAGAATTTGGATGCCGGTGATATTCTGGTCTGCGTCGCGCAATGGACCTTTGATGATTTCCGACCAAGTCCGTGTGCCGTAGCTATCCACATTCTCCTCAAATTTGTGGAGCACTTCACCTGTTTCGAGAATGTGCTTGTCATCGGCGGAAAACTGGCTGGCAAGGTCCGCTGGAAAGAGTTCCCCATCGGTTTTACCGATGACGTCAGCCAGTGTGAGTTTGCGAAGATCGAGATATGCACGGTTGGCATAGATGCGGCGGCCATGCGTGTCCTTGAGCACCAAATTGATCGACAAACTATCCACGATGGATCGGAAGCGAGCTTGGGATTGGCGCAGAATTTCGTGGGCAAATTCTTGGTCGGCAGGGCTTCTGGCCAACAGTAGTGTGGCCGTTGGGGAATGAAAAATCGCATGGAATTCCAATGGTACCGTCGAGCCAGTGCTGCTCCGCGCCCTGAGCAGCAAGGTGGCTTGAGAAACAACAGAGCGCGGACCGCTCGAAAGTTTGCTGAGCAGGGATCGCAGTTGGGCCACAGCAGCATCGTCCAGCACAAAACTCCACCAAGGCGTGAACTGCTGCAATTCTGCTGAATTCCACCCCAAGAAATCTGTGGCTTGAGAATTGGCGAACTGGAGCCTCTCAAAATCCTCGGACAGAACCAGCGCTACATCATTAATACAGCCGAGAAATTTTGGCGAGCGAAGATGGCCCAGGTCTGCAAGGTGCTCAATCACCAAACTCTGGCTCACGGTGTGCCTCCCCATGCAGTCGTTGACGTTGAATGTTTGCAACGGATTGATGACAAATCGCTGGCGCGTCTAGTCCGAATGAAACTTGCAGAACTGACGTCCGAGCCTACCATCCGTGAACGCTGCCACGGTCGCCGTAATCGCGGACCCTCCCGCGGGAAACTTTGTTTGTGCCTATTCGCGTGTACAAAAAAATAGCCTGTTAAACGCAATGTTTGATTAGTGTGATCTCGTTGCCGCTGCTATTGAAGCTTACCTTGTCCATAAAGTTGCGAACCAAGACGAGCCCTCGACCGTGTTCTGCGCTCATCGCGTGAGTGTCGTTTTCCATGGTGATTTTGCTGGTGTCGAAGCCTGGACCTTCATCGCGAATGACAATACGAATCAAGTCGCGCATTAGTCGGACATCGTAATGCACCAAGCGTTCCTTGTAGGGCGACTGACTCATGCGCTCGGCGACGATCGCCGCAAGCGGAGACTGCTCACCTTCTTCGTGCGAAGTTTGTCGCCATTGCTCGTGCGTCAGCTCGAGATTTCCTCGATAGATGGCGTTGGAAGCGGCGTGTTGCAGGGCCGTGCCGACGCGATAACGATCAACGCCGGATAGCAATCTCATGCCTGCAGCCAACTGCATGGTTAGGTCAATTGCAGTGGAAAGAAGTTGCATTTTGTTGGGTAGTGCAAACACCAAACGGTTTTCAACGGTGCAGTCGATCAGCTCCGCATAACTTCGGTCCGTCCGCACGACGCCGAGCACGTCCTCGACAGTTCCGATCAACATGTCCTCGACCAATGATTTGGGTACATAGGCTGTAGCACCGATACGCAAGGCCTCGGCAGCCAATCGTTCAGAGCCCTGCCCTGTTACCAGGACAGCCGGGATCTGAGGAAAGTCGCACTGCATTTTTTTGATTAGTTCTAGACCATTCATGACTGGCAATTCGAGGTCCGTTACGACTAGCTCGCTTGTACCATTCTCTAAATGTTCGATGGCCTTGGTGCCGTCATCGCAGCAGGTGACGACGTGCGCGGCCGACTCCAAGAGCAATTTCATTTGCAAGGATTGGGTGGGGCTATCCTCGACAAGCAATATGTTGGGCATTGGCTTCTCGTTCGCAGGGGGAGTGAAGATGGAACGGCAACGCAAGAATCTCGCAGCAAGAAAAGAGCACCTGCAGTCTATCATAACGCGCCTTGCCACGTACAGTTAAATGCTGGCATTAGAGGAATCGTCGTAGATCGATCTTTCGGGCTGAAACAAATTTCGTCAGAATCTGCTTGTCTTTTGAGGAGAAGCAGAAGTGGATCGACGCGCATGGATGCTGGCAGCCGCTGGGGCTAGCTTGAGTTGGTGTGGTTGTATGGGATGTCGTTCTGCACCTGTGACAGGTCGGCGTCAATTAATGTTGATCCCCGAGCAGAACGAAATTGCCATGGGACAACAGGCATTTGCCGATGTGACTACGGAGCAAAGCGGTCCATCGAACCCAAAATATCAGGAGCTCGTTCAACGCGTTGGTTTGCGTTTGGCCGGAGTTAGCGATCGCGCGGACTATCAATGGGAGACTCGCGTCGTTGCCAGCGAGGAGCAGAATGCCTACTGCTTGCCCGGAGGCAAGATTGTGGTCTACGATGGGATTCTACCTATCTGCGAGAATGAGGCTGGCTTAGCCGTGGTGATGAGCCACGAAGTTGCTCATGTCTTGGCGCGACATGGCGGAGAACGCATGAGTCAACAATCGGCGCTCAACGGAGTTCAGACCGCAGTGGGCTACGCCATGCGCAATAAGGAACAGGTGTCGCGCGACATTTTCATGAAAGCCTATGGTATGGCAACAACCTATGGAGTCGTGCTGCCGTACAGTCGCAAGCATGAATTGGAAGCAGATCATATTGGCTTGATGCTCATGGCGCGGGCTGGTTACGATCCTGCCGAGGCTCCCAAATTTTGGACGCGATTCGCAGGTGCCGCCAAGGGCGACAAGCCAGCCGAGTTTATGTCGACGCACCCCGCCGATGCGCGAAGGGCATCCGATTTAGAAAAGCTATTGCCCGAGGCATTGGATATTTATCGCACAGCGACCGCTCCAATCGGCAAAGGCGAGTTGATTGTTTAATGCCGGAAGGTTGCTCTAGCAAGGGTCCGATACTCTCTCTCAGGCTCGGTTGTCCCAGCCGAATTCAACATCTATTGTGGCTCGGTTGTCCCAACCGAATCGCAGCAAATGAATCGGTTGTCCAAACCGAGTGGGAAGGAATTCTGGAATTCTGGAATGCTGTGGCTGAGGTGCGCCATGCAAACTCGGTTAATGCAAACCATCCACAAGATTTCGGTTGAGAGCACCGAAACACGACCTGTACTCGGTTGAGGCCGTCGAGCTGGTGGCCGTCTCACAATCGATCCAATCGTCAGACTCGCAGTCAATTGTGCGCGAGTTCGACTGCAACCGCTTTCGACGATTTGACCGATCTTATGCATGGTTTAGGTTTTCTTGTCGAAATCCGCACCCATTGCCGATCCCGTGTGGGAAACGCAGCCGATCACCGAAGCCAGTCGAAAGATACTATGCGCGAGCCCACAGTCAGTAAATCCATTGAGATGCCAGGTTCTCGCGTCGAACTCAATGAAATTCGCTTGCCCTACCGCCAGGCTGCCAGCCACGACGTCGCGGACCGTGCAGAGCGGACTATGGACAACCTGGTGGATTTGTTGGCAGCGGAGAGGATTCAAGATCGCGACGCCGCGAAATCTTCACGCACTCGCACTGTAGTTCGACGCACGGTAGAAGCCGAGTTGGCGCCGCTTGAGTTGAGCATCGTGATGCCCTGCCTGGATGAAGCGGATACCGTTGGAAACTGCGTACTCAAAGCATTATACGCAATCGAAAAAATGGGAGTTAGCGGCGAAGTCATCGTGGCCGACAATGGTAGTCGCGACGACTCGGTTGAAATTGCTGAAACCCTGGGAGCTCGAGTCGTGCATGTCGACAAACCGGGCTATGGTGCGGCCTTAATGGGCGGTATAGAAGCGGCTCGCGGCCGATTTGTGATTATGGGCGACGCGGACGACAGTTACGATTTTGCGCAAGCCCATCGGTTCTACGATCAGCTGTGCAATGGTGCTGACTTGGTGCAGGGCTGTCGACTGCCAAGTGGTGGCGGTCGCGTCATGCCCGGAGCCATGCCCTGGCTGCATCAATACGGCAACCCAGCCCTGACATGGTTGGTGCAGAAGATGTTTCGTGCACCGATTAATGACGTGTACTGTGGAATGCGTGGGTTTTCTAAAGCACTGTATCAGCGGCTGGATCAGCGCTGTACCGGAATGGAATTCGCCACCGAAATGATCATCAAAAGTACTCTTTTTGGTGCGAAAATTGCCGAGGTCCCGATTGTCCTTCATCCAGATGGTCGAAGGGCTCACCGTCCTCATTTGCGTACGTTTCACGATGGTTGGCGGACGCTTCGGTTCTTTCTAATGCTGAGCCCACGTTGGACATTTCTCGCTCCGGGGCTAGCGTTGGGGGCTGGCGGTTTCATTGGGTGCCTCCTGGTGCTACTACGCATTAGCCTGGCCGGCATCGTATTCGACGCACACACCTTGCTGGTTTCGATGATCGCGCTTCTGGTCGGCGCACAGATTTCTTCCTTTGCGCTGTTAGCGAAGACATTTGCAGCGTCTGAAGGGATACTGCCGCAGGATGAGCGAGTAGAAAATTTCTCTCGTCGATTCTCTCTCGAGCGCACGCTCTGGTTTTCTGCAGCACTGATTGTGGGTGGTAGCTCGGTTGTTGCGTGGAAATCGCTGGCATGGGCCTCTGAGGGATTTGGAAGTCTTGATTATTCGGAAACCATGCGTTGGATAGTTCCCGCAGTTGGAGCCATCGCGTTGGGAGTCCAA
The DNA here is from genome assembly GCA_041736515.1 of Pirellulaceae bacterium. Taxonomy (GTDB): domain Bacteria; phylum Planctomycetota; class Planctomycetia; order Pirellulales; family Pirellulaceae; genus Aureliella. The sequence goes on along the minus strand of JBGSTP010000159.1, from coordinate 4,487 downwards.
TTCGCCTTCACTAGCTTCCTATTGGGTGTTCTGAGGCTTGCTAGACGTTAGGGAAACTACTCAAATAACGCTTCCTTTATTTAAAGCTAGCCCTCAACCATTGGGATCGACATGTCGTCTGCCGCCTCTACTTTCAATGCTGCTGCCAGCCAGTACGATCAGCAACTTCAGCAAGGGTTGATATTAAGCGGCGAGACAGCTGATTATTTCGTGGAGGGACGCGTTGAGTTCTTGGGGAACTACCTTGAGCACCAGGTGCCGCTGCATGGCTTGCGAGTGCTCGATTTCGGATGTGGCATTGGAAATGCCAGCGGTGCTTTAAAAGAAAAATTGCATGCGGCGGAGGTTGTGGGATACGACTGTTCGGCCGAATCGATTGCGATTGCAGAAGAGCGTTACCCAGGGGCATCGTTTTATTGGACTTCGGACGCTGAGTCGATTGAGCCAGCTAGCATCGACGTGGTTTACACGTCTGGAGTTTTTCATCACATTGCACCGGAAGATCGCCAAATTGAATTAGAGAGAATCTATGGCTGGTTGAAGCCGGGGGGCTATTTTGCTTTGTTTGAAAATAACCCTTGGAATCCGGCTACGCACTGGGTGATGTCAAGGATTCCATTCGATGCAGACGCAAAATGCCTCTCTCCACTTCAGACTCGCAAGAGACTTTCCATGGTGGGATTTCAAGTCCAATTGACGCGATCCTTGTTTTTCTTTCCTCGAATACTTAGGTTCTTGCGACCGATGGAAAGCATGCTTTCATCTGTTCCACTTGGGGCCCAATACGTGGTTGTTTCGCGACGACTCAGTTAATGCTCTACCATCTCGGACTGGGGAGATTGCCTTGATGCGTTCTCGAATGAAATGGCGTTTGTCGGTGTTGGGTGTGGGGGTGGGGGCTTTTTTGATTGCTGCGATCGTGGGGCAGTTGGCTCCCTTCGTGCCGCGCGTGCACGATGAGTTTAGCTATCTGCTGGCAGCTGACACGCTGCTGAACGGCAGGCTGGCGAATCCTGCTCCAGAAGTCTGGCAGCCGTTTCAGTCGTTTCATATTTTGGTGGAACCCGCTTACGCTTCGAAGTACCCGATCGGCATCAGTGCGTTTGTTGCGCTCGGTTGGGCGTTGTTTGGAACTCCAATCGCCGGTTGTTGGCTGGCAGCGGGCGTGTGTGCGGCTAGCATAGCTTGGATGCTGGGAGGCGTTGTCAGTCGCCGATGGGCAGTGTTTGGCGGTTTGCTGGTCGCTTGCCATCCGGCCATGCAAGTGGCTTGGTCGCAGACCTTGATGAGTGGTTGGTTGACCGCGTGTGGCAGTTCACTTTTGGCGGGAGGCGTCTTTCGGCTACGGCGCGGATTTCGAATGGATGCGGCCACCGCATGCGGAATGGGCGTTTGCCTGTTGGCTCTCACCAGGCCGTTCGAAGGTTTGGTTGCAACCCTGATATCCGCTGCAATTCTGTGGCAGTTGTGGTTTGGCTTGGCGTGGCAAACCAAACTAACAATCGCATTCAAGTCGATACCGGTCGCCGGTGTGCCAATTTCGCTTGGGCTATTGCTAATCGGCATGCAAAACTTGGCGATTACCGGAAATCCAAGCAATATGCCCTACCAAGTGCATGAACGGCAATATGGAGTCGCGCCGCTCTTTGTCTTCGGAAGCCAACAGGTCCCCTCTAGCGAATCGAATGGCGATCTTCCAGCAGCCATCCGCGACTATCACTATGGGTGGTCGTTGGAGAGTTACAAATCCCGTGCAGGATTCGCTGGTTGGGTGGTCGGCATCGGGCAAGCGGTTTGGACGATGTGGAGTTTCTGGGTGGCGATTGCCTTAGTACCCTTACTGACCTGTGCCTTTTGGTCGCGTTACCGATTGCCGCGGATACTGGCGATCGCTGTAGTGGTGCAAGTCTTATTCTCGGCGACGGTGTGTTGGATTTTTCCACACTATCTTTCTCCAATTCTTCCATGGATCGTAGTGTTGGCGGTCATTGGACTACGACGCGTGTTCCGAGTATTTGTGCGATCGGGCATCGGCAGCCGCTCCCAGCCGCAACGATTTGTTATGGCAATTCTTGCGGTGCAAAGTTGCTTGCTGGTCATCAATGCAATTCAGCTTGGCACCGAACCCAATCGCAGGTGGGCCAAGCGCCGCGCGACGATTGAGTCTAATTTACAAAGCCAAGATGGGTTGCACTTGGTTTTGGTACGCTACGGAGACCTACATAACGTACATCAAGAATGGGTTTACAATCGAGCGGATCTCGGGTCTGCGAAAGTACTGTGGGCGCGAGGCGAACGGGAGGATTGGAATACTCTTTTGAAACGCGCGTACGGTCATAATCACACCATCTGGAGTTTGGACGCGGACCTGGATGATGCTGAGCCAAAACGGATTACTTCTCCCGAGCTTCCTTAGCCTTCGGGAATAGCCAATTTCGCCCCCCGCGGGACGAACTTCGAGCGTTCGAGCGCTGAATGCGCGTTCCGTGCTATCCAATTCATCAGCCAGCGGATTAAACTGCAAGCTGATCTGATGTTGAATCCCTGGAGGTGCGTCTTGATATCTAAGTCACTGAATTCTTTACTAAAGCGTTGTGGTCGCTTAGGGCAGCTTCGTACGGCGTCTATCGTGGGTGGATTGGTCGCCGCGTGCGTACCATTGCTTGCGGTCCTGCTAGGCTGCGTCCTAGCTCGCTTGATTGCCGCGCAGCCGAAAACGCAGGGCTTGACGCAAGCCGAACGAATTTCTGATTGGCTACCGGACATTGGAGCCGTTTTGTCAGACCAGCTTTCGCCGCTGGGTCAAGTCACCGTGCTGCTCGGCATCGCTTTGGCTGTACTTTTGTTGGCCTGCGTGATGCTGCATTTTTTCTATCGACTGGTGCAACGCGCGGCTGTGGAGTTTGAAGTGGCCTTGATATCCCTATTGCGTCAACATGCAAAGCGGCTGGCGACGGTGAGGACTCTATCGGCGCAACAAACAGCGTTGACTGATGGTCTGGACTATCATTTGCCTCGAATTCGCGCCAACCTAAGCCGCTGGTGGCGGACTTTTCCGCGTCACGTCATACAGTTGCTACTCTGCGTGCTAGTTGCCTTCTTGATACAGCCCATGTTGGCGCTGCTAACGCTCATTGCCACGGCGCTGGTAGTGCTGATTTATCGACTGCTGGACGGAATTCGTCGAACTTCCCTGCCCGTCGTCCGCGAACGTGCCGCGCAAGAGCGAGAAACACTGGTTTCGCTCAGTTTGATTGGACCGTTGCTCGAGTCTGTTCATGATGAAGCGGCGATCGAGAAACGGTTTACTGAGCAGCTGTTGCATTATCGCAAAGACGCGGTAAGAAGTCTAACCAGTTCCGCATGGAAGACGCCCACGGTAATTTTGGTTGCGGGCGTACTGTGTAGTTTATTCTTGTTTGTTATCGCGGTTCAAATTCTGCTTAGCGAGACGAGTTTCTCAGTGCCCGCGGCCTTCGCGTTCTCTCTATGCTGCGTTGCGGCAACTCTCAGCGCCTATCGTTTGCAAAAGGTTTGGCGGGACTTGCAAACGATCGAAACCGCCGTCGAGGAACTCGAACGGTTCCTGTCGTTGCAAGTCGAGGAGTTTGATAACGATCAGCTCAAAGCAATCTCACGAGTGACACAACAGGCAGAATTGGATCACGTGACGGTTCAAGATAGCAACGGACGCAAGCTGCTCGAAAACGTCTCGGTCGTTTTCCGGCCGGGACTGCTCATCGGTGTCCTGGCTAGTCAGCGATTGCAAGCAAATGCACTTGTCGAGTTGTTGTTGGGCTTCGGGAGGCCTGTGAGCGGTCGCATGTTGGTCGACGGTATATCCGTAACGGACCTAAAGCCCCGCAGCCTGGCTCGTTGCGCCCACTGGGTGGCCAGCGATGGAAACCTGGTGGCCGGCACCGTTCGCGAAAATCTGTTGCGGTCAGAAACCAATGCAAGTGTCGACGTTAGCGACGCTGTTGCCAAAGCAAGACTTACGGAAGCCATCCAGCATTTATCGGATGGGTTGGCGACATTGATCTCGCCCGGTGACGACCGGCTGAATGGTGACGTGGCTTTTCGGCTTGGAATCGCTCGGGCGGCACTGACAAGTGCATCGGTCTTTGTCATCGAAGAACCCACGGGAGCCTACGAGCCTTCGTTGGAAAGCCAAACTTTGGAAGCTATGCGCAGTTTAATTAGCCAGCGGGCAATAACCGTGGTGTTGCCTCAACGGTTATCAACACTGCGTCAGTGCGATGTGGTGATCATGCTCCACGAACACACGGTAGCCGACGTCGGTACGCATGCAGAACTGCTACAGAGAAACGAACTTTACCGACATTTGAACTACCTGCGCTTCAATCCTTTTCGCAGCCTACCCGAATGAAGCGGCTCCGCGTAGCCACCGTCGCCAGATCGCCAGACGGTGCACCTGCGTAGCCACCGTCGCCAGACGGTGGACGCGGTTGTGTGGTACCGGTTGT
>JBGSTP010000135.1:0-55655 GCA_041736515.1 Pirellulaceae bacterium | reverse complement strand
ATAAATCGCATGACAATAGTTTCCTTTTGTGGAGAAATTGGGGTTTTCAATATTCCAAGGTCTACCACGTTTCTAAAGGACAGTCACCACGATGGTGCAGTTTCTCCTTTAGTCGAAGCTTTTCATGTTTTCGGCCTACTGCCTAGTTGAGATCGGAATAGTTGCGCAAAAAAAGCGGACAGCTGGTGCATGTCCGCTTGAGAAATACCGGTCCGCTGGTACCGGATCCGGTGATCGATCTGTCTACTGTGGTGATCGTTACGCCTTGGAGCGAATGGCAGCTTGGGCAGCAGCCAGTCGAGCAATTGGAACGCGGAACGGCGAGCAGCTTACATAATCCAAGCCGACGGTGTGGCAGAAATAAATCGATGCAGGATCGCCGCCATGCTCGCCGCAGATTCCGAGCTTCAGCCCACTCTTGACGCTGCGTCCCTTTTGGCAAGCGATTTCAATTAACTGACCAACGCCGGTTGTATCGAGCGACTGGAATGGATCGATCGGCAAGATTTCTTGGTTCAGATAATCGGGCAGGAACGAATTGATGTCGTCGCGACTAAATCCAAACGTCATTTGGGTTAAGTCGTTGGTGCCAAAGCTGAAGAAGTCAGCTTGGTTAGCAACTTCATTTGCGGTAAGTGCGGCTCGCGGAACCTCGATCATTGTACCGATCAAAATGTCGAGCTTGCCGCTGAAATTCTGCGCCTTCTTGACTTGTTCAATGGTCTCTTCCGTTTTGCGGCGCAAAAGCTTCAATTCTGCTTCTGTGCCAACCAGCGGGATCATGATTTCCGGGATTGCGTTGATTTTCTTGTTGGTACACTCGATTGCCGCTTCGACAATCGCGGTGACTTGCATTTCAAGAATCTCTGGATAGGTCACGCTCAAACGGCAACCGCGGTGTCCGAGCATGGGGTTGAATTCGTGAAGCGAGTCGACGCGAGCCTTAATTTCTGCGGGTTCGACTTTCAATTCCTTAGCTAGTTCTGCTTGCCCCTTTTCATCGTGCGGGACGAACTCGTGCAATGGTGGGTCAAGCAAACGGATGGTGACAGGCAACCCATCCATTGCAGTGAAAATGCCTACAAAGTCTTGTCGTTGGAAGGGCAGCAGCTTCGCGAGGGCCGTCCGTCGGGCAGCCTCATCTTTGGCAACAATCATTTGACGAATGGCCAGCGTGCGTTCGCCGCCAAAGAACATGTGTTCCGTTCGGCAAAGTCCGATTCCTTGAGCGCCAAATTCTCGAGCGCGAACGCTGTCTTCGGGGGAATCGGCGTTGGTTCGCACCTTGAGTGTACGATATTTGTCGGCCCATTCCATCATCGTTCCGAAGTCACCGGACAGGCTAGCGGGCTGTGTTTCGACTTCGCCAGCAGCCACTTCACCGCTCGTTCCATTAATACTGAGCGTATCGCCTTCTCCGTATTTCTTGCCATCGATCATCGCGGTCTTGGACTTCAGGTCGATCACAACACCCGCAGCTCCGGCAACGCAGCAGCGTCCCCAGCCACGCGCAACGACAGCCGCGTGGCTAGTCATACCGCCCGTGCTTGTCAGAATACCGGCGGCTGCGTGCATGCCATCCACGTCTTCGGGGCTGGTTTCCTTTCGGATCAGAATGACTTTTTCACCAGCCGTAGCGCGCGCCTTGGCGTCTTCGGCAGTGAAGGCCAGTTGACCGACGGCTGCGCCTGGTGAAGCCGGAAGGCCACGCGCGATCTTGATGGCTTTCTCCCAAGCTGAAGGCTTAAAGCTGGGGAGCAGCAATTGAGTTAGGTCTCCCGCAGGAACTCGCAGGACCGCAGCTTTCTCGTCGATCAAGCCCTCTTTGACCATCTCGCAAGCCAAACGAACGGCAGCCATACCGGTGCGTTTGCCGTTTCGAGTCTGAAGCATGTAGAGCTTACCTTTTTCGATGGTAAACTCGATGTCTTGCATGTCCTTGTAATGCTGCTCGAGCTTGTCCTTGATTACCATCAGCTCATCGTAGACGGGCTTATTCCATTTGCTCATTTCTTCGGTTGGCTGCGGCGTGCGGATGCCCGCCACCACGTCTTCGCCTTGGGCGTTGACCAGGAATTCGCCGAAGAACTTATTCTCGCCTGTGTTTGGATTTCGGGTGAAGGCGACGCCTGTTCCAGAATCATCGCCCATATTGCCATATACCATGGATTGGCAATTTACCGCCGTTCCCAACAAGCCGCGGATGTTCTCAATTTCGCGGTACTTAACCGCTTTATTGGTCATCCAGCTCTTGAATACCGCTTCGACCGCTTTGGTTAGCTGCTGCAACGGATTCTGCGGGAAATCCTCGCCGGTGTGTTTCTTGTACAAAGCCTTGTAGGCTTCGCAAAGTTCCTTTAATCCCTCAGCAGGTACGTCGGTATCTTCCTGCGTTTTGTATTTCTTCTTGATGGCATCGAAGGCTTCTTCGAAGTGCTCGTGGTCCACGTTCATAACCACGTCACCAAACATGTTGATCAGTCGACGGTAAGCATCGTAAGCGAAACGCTCATTGCTAGTTGCTTTGGCCAAACCAGCTGTAGAGACGTCATTCAAACCTAAATTAAGAATCGTATTCATCATTCCCGGCATCGACATAGCAGCGCCCGAGCGCACCGAAAGCAGCAACGGGAATGTGTCATCGCCGAACTTCTTGCCCAATTCAGCTTCGAGTGTCGCAACGTTTTTTTCAACTTCTTCCATCAAACCCGGAGGCATTTGCTTACCCGACTTGTAGTATGCGTCGCAAACTTCTGTCGTAATGGTAAAGCCGGGAGGCACGGGTAAGCCGATCGACGTCATATCGGCAAGATTCGCTCCCTTGCCGCCCAGGATTTGCTTGCTGACTCCGGTGCCATCGGTGCGCGTCTTGCCGAAGTAATAGATCATTTTGTTGGGACTGGACATTGCGTCTTACGAACCTCCGAGAAGTCTTATAAATGGACCAAAATTGCCAATTGCCAAAGGTTAAACTTAAACAGAAATCCCTACGGGGATTGACTTTACAGTGCAGAATGAGGGGCGAGTGTAGTATCGACTTCCCAAATCGTCAATTGGTGACCAAGGGCAGGTGGGGCGGGCAGCCAAACCATGGTTGGAATGGCGCCAAACTAATTAGAATACGGAAAATCTACCAACTACGGCCAAACCACGAAGAGTTCCTGATCAGCGCTCATTCGGGCTGGTACAAGCTTGTATTTTTCTGCTGATTCTGGGTGCGCGTAGAGATAGCAACTGGCCACGATCGTCTCGCGCTTTTCGAGCAGCTGCACGTTGATTCGAATGCGATTATATTCGTTAGGAATTCCCGGCTGGTTGGTGACTTCCACTCGATCGAGTGTGTCAAAAACCTTGTTAATCTGGGCGGTGTGAAAGCTCCATACTTCTCCTAAAACACGGTCTTGGCCAGCCAGTAGCCCGGGGTAAGAGCCGAGGTCGATCAGTTTGCCATATGTCCATGCGGGTTGAGTTTCGACAGGCAAGTGCGGCCAACAGCATTCGCGACACTGCCCCCGCTTAAGAGTCCCGTAAACAAAAACATGTTCTAGATTCAAGTTTGACAAACTCCACTTCTTCCGAGTTAGTTTTGTGTTGCCAACGGCGTTCGACGTTTGCTCGCACGCCAGGCGGACACTCGAGCATTTACATCCCCGTTAAGCTTGTTGGGCGAGAGCAGCCGTTGTGCTATGCGTCGGTTGGGCAGCTTGTGTTAGGACCGTCGTAAATTGCTTCATTATTCGATTGTTAATGGATGCGAAAATGGTCTACAATGGAACTTCAGTCACCGTCGCCGCATTGCTTCCTGCCTCGCGCCGCCTCCAAATTGTCTGTTTGGACTCCTACCCTCGACCATGTCACAAAGACGACTATGAACCGAAGACGTTGCTTCACTTGGAGTGTCCTGGCATTCGCGACAGCAGCTTTGTGTTGTTTGCAAAGCGCGACTGCCAGCGATCCGGTCTTAGATGCAGAAAAAGTCGAATTGTTTGAGTCTCGCATTCGACCGATCTTGGTTGCACATTGTAGCGAATGCCACTCTGCAAAGACGCAAGCCAACGGAGGCCTGCTGCTCGATTCGCGCGGAGATTGGCAAGTCGGCGGTGACTCTGGTCCCGCAATTGTGCCTGGAAAGTCTAGCGAGAGTCTGTTGATCCAGGCTATCAAGTATGCCGATCCGGATCTGCAAATGCCACCGGACCGTCAGTTGCCGGTTGCAATCGTGAAAGATTTTGAAATGTGGATTGATCAAGGAGCAATTGATCCGCGCGAGCCTTCCACTCCAGCGGAAAAAAAACAAATAGGTTTGCCGGTTGAGCAGGCTCACGAACATTGGGCCTATCGAGCGTTGGAGAAAGTGGAGCCTCCTAGAGCGAGTGAAGCTGCGGTGCAGGCTGTCGATGCCTTCATCGAACATGGGCTAGCAGAACGCAGTTTGGCGAAGGCTCCCGCGGCGAGTCCACCCATACTGGTCCGACGGCTCTATTTCGACTTGACTGGCCTGCCTCCTACGGCAGAAGAGTTAGGCCAAGGTGTGGATTTGTTAAGTAAGTTTCCACACGGCTACATGCAATTGGTCGATCGCTTGCTGAATACAGCACAGTTCGGCGAGAATTTCGCCCGCAAGTGGATGGACGTTGCCCGCTATGCCGACTCAATTACATTGCGTGGTTTTGTATTGCCCGAAGCGTGGCGATACCGCGACTATTTGGTTACTGCATTCGCGCAGGATCGGCCTTTCGATCAAATGATTCGAGAGCAGGTCGCTGGCGACCTAATGCAGCATGATGACTTGGATGAGCGACATAAACAACTCGTCGCGACGGGCTTCTTGGTGTTGGGTAATAGCAATCTGGAACAGCAGGACAAGACGCAGTTGGAAATGGATTTTATCGACGAACAACTGGAGGTTATCGGCAGGGCGTTCCTGGGGCAGACGATCGGATGCGCGCGGTGCCATGATCACAAATTTGATCCGATTCCCACGCGGGATTACTACGCGATGGCAGGTATTTTGCGTTCAGCCGTGTCGCTGCGACATGAGAACGTTTCCAAGTGGATCGAAATGCCTCTGCCTTTGCAGCAAGAAGAAGACGCAATTTATCAGCGACTGTCAGAACAGTTAGTCGCATTGGATAAACAGATCGCCAAGCTGGGCCGGTTGGCTAAAAGAGATCCCGCCAAGTCAAAAAAATCTATCCCGTTAGATTCGCTGCCTGGAATTATTATCGACGATACCCAAGCGAAGCTGGTTGGAAAATGGAATCCGTCAGTGGTGGTGGGCCCATTCGTGGGTGAAGGCTATTTGTTCGATGGCGCGAAAGACAGCACCAATACCGCGACATTTGAGCCTGAAGCTCTACCGCCTGGCGACTACGAAGTTCGTTTGGCCTATACGGCATCGTCCAACCGCGCAACGAATGCCTTGGTTCGCGTGTTCAGCGCGGACGGCGAAGCAACGCGTCGCATTAACCAAACGCTCGAACCCGAGAACGGACCTTGGGTGACGCTGGGGCGGTTCCGCTTCGAGAAAGACGGACAAGCTTTCGTGCTAGTTTCCAGCGATCAGACTTCGGGCTGCGTAGTTGTCGATGCAATCCAGTTTCTCAATGTCTCTACATCTGTGGCCGGGACTGCCAATGGAGTCGGCAGTGCTACTGACGTCCATGCCGCTGACTCCCAGGCTAATGACTCGCAGTTGCAGGCAGAAAATCAAGCCGCACTTGCTAAGAAACTTGAGTCGCTTGAAGCTCAAAAGAAAGAATTGGAAGCACGACTGGCTGGCCGGCCCAAGTTCATGACGCTGGTCGAAGAACTCCCCCCCTCCGATATACCCATCCACATTCGCGGGGATGTACATAACCTGGGGAAAACCGTTCCACGAGGATTCCTGACGGCTATAAATCGTAGTGAAGTTTTCAAGATCGCTCCCGATTCGAGCGGACGATTGGAATTGGCTCAGTGGTTGAGCTCTTCACAGAATCCCTTAACCGCTCGTGTTTATGCCAATCGCGTTTGGAGCTGGTTGATGGGGCAGGGGTTAGTTCCGTCGATGAATAATTTTGGCACAACGGGTATGTCGCCCACGCACCCGGAGCTACTCGATTGGTTAGCGAATGAGCTAATTGAGAACAACTGGTCCACCAAACATTTGGTTAGAACGATCGTAGCATCAGAAGCTTATCGACGGCAAGTTGTCGACCCCGATGAGGTGCAAAGCCATGTTGACCCGACCAATACTTTCTACTGGCGCGGCCATTCTCGACGGCTAAGCGCTGAGGCGATTCGCGACGCTATGTTGGCTATTAGCGGCGAACTGGATGAGACCGTTGGCGGTTCGCTGATAAAACCGGGAACAAAGGCAGACTATAACTACGAACACGCAACTACGCGTCGCAGTATCTACCATCCCGTCTTTCGAAATTCGCTTCCGGAATTGTTGGAGGCATTCGATTTTGCGGATTCCAGCGTGTCCATTGGGCAACGGTCGCGGAGCACCGTTGCGACTCAAGCGTTAGCGCTGCTTAATGATCCATGGATTGCCAAACGCGCAGCCGCAGCGGCCCGACGTTTTGTTGAAGACACTGAGCGTGGAGCGAATGCGAAAGCGGCTAGCCAGGATGCCTTGATCGAACGACTTTACATTGCCTGCCTTCAGCGTCTACCGACTGAAGCGGAACGTTTGTTTTGCAGTGAATTTCTAAGTGGAGGCGATTGGAAACCTGGGAGCGCAGATAGTAGTCGCACCAACGACCTGCCATCTCAGCAACGCGTCGAGATTCTCGTACATTCGCTTTTTGCATCTATCGACTTTCGTTACCTCGATTAGCCTTGACGGCAGGACAACATAATCATGAAACAGGACATAGGTCGCTATTTTAGTCGACGACAGATGCTTCAGCAGACTGCGTGTGGCTTCGGCTCTTTGGCTGCGTCGGCGATGCTCTCGAGCAACCAGTCCTTGCTGGGCAATGGCTTGCCCGAGGCCACGGCGCTGCATCACGCCGCTCGAGCAAAGCGGGTTATTTTTCTTTTCATGCAGGGGGGCGTGAGCCAAGTCGACTCCTTCGACCACAAACCGCTGCTGGATCAGTGGCATGGGAAAGTAATGACATTCGATGATGCTCGACAACTGGCTAAAACCGGAAAGAGAACCGATCATCGCTTGATGAAGTCACCGTGGAAATTCAAACGATACGGCGAAACCGGTCGCTTTGTCTCCGAGCTTTTTCCGCACACGGCGGAGCATATTGACGAGATGTGCATGTTGCACGGCATGCATACCGAAGGCGTCGCTCACGGACCCGCGACGTTATTCTTGCACTGCGGCTCAACCAACTTCATACGCCCCTCGGTAGGATCGTGGGTGCTCTATGGTCTGGGGGCAGAGAACCAGAATCTGCCGGGGTTCGTGGCGATTGCGCCTTCCATTGGGAATGGCGGCCCGCGAAATTACGGCAATGCCTTCCTACCTCCCGTGGTCCAAGGTACCAAGATTGGGGCTGCGGACCGAGATCGGTTGAGTATTGCTAATCTGTCGCGCGAAGATATTTCACCCAACGTACAGCTCAGTCAATTCGAGCTGCTTCAGAAGTTGAATCGCGAACAGCTTCAGCGACGACAATTGCACGATGGCGAACTCGAAGCCGTTTTGAAGTCGCAAGACCTGGCTTGGCGTATGCAACAAATTGCGCCTGAAGTTTTGGATTTACACAACGAGACGGCGGCTACTCACAGCCGATATGGACTCGATGACCCCAAGACACGTAGCTATGGCGAGAGATGCTTGATGGCGCGGCGCATGTGCGAGGCTGGGGTTCGCTTTATCCAGGTGAACTATGGCGACAACTCTGCCAATCCCGCTTGGGATCAACACTCGAACCTACCCAAGCACTCCGAACACGCGGCCGCCGTGGACAAGCCCATTGCTGGTCTGTTGCAGGATTTGAAGGAGCGCGGACTACTCGAGGATACGATTGTTTGGTGGGGTAGCGAGTTTGGCCGGACGCCCTACGCGCAGGAGAATGGAACCGGTCGAGACCATAACCCAGTTGGCTTCACCGTTTGGCTGGTCGGCGGTGGCTTCAAAGCAGGCACCACCTACGGCGCGACCGATGAGTTTGGCTTCAGAGGAATAGAAGGACGCGTTCACATGCACGATCTGCATGCTACGCTATTGCATCAACTGGGCCTGGATCACAAACGACTAACGTTTGAACATGCCGGAAGAAACTTTCGCTTGACCGACGTGTATGGTCAGGTCGTAAAAGAGATAGTCGAAGGCTGAGTTCAACTGCTTGGTTTGGGATGGTGCATTTGGCTGCTTTGCTTCCTGAATTAGACGTCATCCAATCGCGGCTGATACGCATTCCAGATCAGGTTGATGTTCCAGTCAGCCAGCGCGTGATTGCAATTCTGGATACACCAGAACTGCAGCGGTTGCGAGAAATTTCGCAACTTGGATTGGTTGCCCTGGTTTATCCAGGAGCCGTGCATAGTCGATTCGAGCACAGTTTGGGCGTTTATCGTTTGGGTTGCTTGACGCTGCGCCACTTGTTGGTCTCCAATGCAGACTTTGCTGCCAGCGTATCGGAATCCGAACAGAAGATCTTCTTGTTGGCCGCTCTGCTGCATGACATTGGCCACTGGCCGTTTTGCCACGCCATCGAAGACCTGAGATTGCCAGAGTTTCCCAAGCACGAATCATTGGCGAGAGCACTTATTTGCGGGCCGAATATCGCCGAGGTTATCCACACACGGTGGGGCGTGGATCCAGCCGAAGTCGCCAACCTGATCGGTGCAACCAGGGATCGCAATTCCTATCCATCTGTGCTCCAAAATCTGCTCAGCGGACCGGTCGACATCGACAAAATGGACTATCTGCAACGGGATAGCTTGCACGCCGGCGTTCCCTATGGTCGAAACTTCGATGTTGGGAGGCTGATTTCCAGTTTATGCGTGGGGCGGGATGGGCATTCGATAGCCATCACTGAGAAAGGTAAGACCGCAGCGGAGATGATGGTCTTTGCCCGCTATGTCATGTTTAGCGAGGTCTACTGGCACCACACAGTTCGCAGTGCCACGTCCATGCTGCAGCGGTTAATATTTGAACTCCGGGGGTGCTGCGACTGCACCGAGTGGCTAAAACAGTCGGAGCGGGAGTTTGGCGAGCAACTGTTGGCTCTATCAGTGCACAAGCCGCACATGCAGGAGATGGCTCAGACGCTGTTTGGTAGACAACGCGGGCTCTACAAACAACTTGCGCAATTCACTCTGTCCGGGTCTCCGGAGATTTTTGAGGCTGTGGCGCGGCGTCCCTACGCAGCGCTGGTGCATATTGGCGAACGTTTGGCGGAAGAATTGAGCCGCTCCCTGCCCCATCCGCTGGTGCCCGCGGACATCTTGATCGACGCGCCACCGGTCAAGCTCGAGGTTCAATTCAAAGTCGATGTTAGGCAATCGCACGGAACGGAACCCTTCGTCGCTCTATCTAAGATCTCGCCGGTGGTTCGCTCGTTGGCAACGGAACAGTTCGACAATTTTGTCAAACGTATTCGGATTTTTATTTCGCCCAAGCGTGCCGGCGACATTAAGCTCGGCGAGACCGAGTTGGCCGAAATACTGCTGGCGGTCTGCCAGGATTCGCCGTGACAGAATGAAATTTGGGACCGTCTAGGACGAGCCAAGTATCACACGGGTAAAATTGCATTGTGGTAGATGTCCTGCACGTCATCGCAGTCATTGAGCATGTTGACGAATTTTTCGAACATGGGAACGTCGTCTGCGCTAATTTGCGTTCGGGTTTGAGGCACAAAGGTGATTTCTTCAAGCTCGAATTCGATACCGGCAAAGGCTTCGACAAGTGCGCTTTTGGCTTTGAAAAACTCGGTCGCGGGCGCAAACACGGTGACCTGCCCGCCTTCGCATTCCACGTCGTTGACATCCACTTCCGCAGCCAGCATTGCTTCGAGTACGCGCTCTCCATCGTCACCCTTGAACGAGAAAATCGCCAAGTGATCAAACGCGTGAGCTACCGCGCCGGGCGCTCCCATCTTCGACCCCGTCTTGGTGAAACAATTACGAACATCCGTAATAGTGCGATTGTTGTTGTCGGTCAAGCAATCAATGATGAACGAGCAACCGCCTGGACCAAAGCCCTCGTAGCGCGCGGGAATAAAATCTTCTCCACCAGCACCCTTGGCTTTTTCAAGAGCTTTTTCTATCACGTGCGCAGGGACTTGCTCTCGTTTGGCTCGTTCGATCAAACTACGCAAAGAAGGATTGCCATCGGGATCGGCGCCGCTGTTTTTTGCCATTACGTAAAGCTGCTTACCGTACTTGGAATACAGCTTGGATTTCTGGCCTGCAGTTTTGGCCATCGACACTTTACGAACTTCGAAGCTTCTACCCATAGCTCAATACTTGCTAGAAATGGCGATCTGTTCAAAGCCATAGATTCTAACGAAGTCGCCACGAGACGTAAGAGCATTTAGCAAAACACCTCGCCAGCAGCCTACTCGGATTTAGGGGGCCCTGCTCCTTGTGGCGAACTCTGGGCCACGTCCAGTTGATTGCGAATGGATGCAATGGCATTATGCAACTCTTTTCGGCAATGTTGGAATCGACGGTTCTCAATTGCAAGTCGCGGATTGAGGTTCTCGGTTGTATTTTTAACCAGGGGCATCTCGGTGAGCGTCTGTTCCAAATGATCGAGCATGAGCGGCACTTTGCTGGATTGCCCAGAAAGAAAAGTTGCCAGGCAGAAGTAGAATTTATCCAGAACATGCGTAGGTTTGTTGGAAACCCATTGCTTCAATGCAATTTCAGCATTGCCGCTGTGTGCATCAAACCAAGATCGCAAACCAGATGATTCGAACTGTTTTCCGATGGTTGATACTTCGATTTTCGCCAGCACGGAGTCGCGCGTTGGCTGGTCCGTCTTCAATAGCCAAACTGCCAGCAGCCACTTCCAATCGTCGCTAGCGATCCGCCCATCTTTGATCAAACAATCGACAATGGCTGTGGAAGAACTCGAGTCCGCACATTCAAGCATCATTCCACAAACAGCCAGATTCAAGTGCATTTCATATTCATCAAACCGCTCGCCTTTCAAGAGGCCACCCAGCCTCTGGGCAGCTTGATCGGCATGGCCGACTCGAAACAATTGAGCAATCGCATCCAATTCGACCATAGGTTGGTCTGCTGCCGCCGACGAGACAAGGATCTCGTTCGCAGCAGCGATTTCATCGTTAGACTGACTAGAAACGTCGTTGGATTCAAATGTTGGATTCGAAACTTTCGACGGTTTGGGCTCGGTGAGAAAGTGATCGCTCGGAAAGTGATGAATCATCATGTAGGTAATCGCTGCCACTAGCGAAAGCAAACAAATCGCACCTAGGAACAGGACGGCCTCATAAACCCCCAGACCGAACAGCAGCCGTTCCACCCATCGAGCCAAAAATCCCTGACGATAGTATTCCGGCGTTGAGTTCTGATTCGAAATTCTATTTGCGTGGGTATGCGGAGAACGCTCGGAGAATTCCAGCGATAGAATATCCTGGTCGAGAGTCTCCCGAGTGAAGTATTGCACTCGTAGCTCGTTGGCAAAGGTTTGAATGCCACGCCCCAACCGCGACAGCTCCATCAAAGTTCTATCGTCGATTTTCCCCGCGGAGATCAACTGCTGCCAGGCTTCAGGGCCTCCGCAGTCCAACTCTTCGTCAGGGCAGGTAATAACTCCAGTCATACGAGCTATTTCAAGGTAGGAACGCTCAGGCTGGTCGGTGCCCAACAGAACCTTCATGATTTTATATTCCGTTATCTTGTTGCGAAAAGCGAGTCAAAAATCCATCTGATTCGGTATCTAACTAATTCTAGAGTACGAGGGAGATAAAGCAGCGGATCGACTGGTTAAGTTGCCGTTAAAAGCAAGTTTCTTTCCAGGTAGGCTACCTTGACCGGCTATCAGGGCGACTACAAGCTACCTATTGTCGCCAAGTTAATTTCGTGAAGCCAAAAAGTTTAAGCGGTTGAATCTGGCGCCCAATCCTGAAAAACCAGCGAATCTAGTCGAAGACTAGCCGAAATTGTGAGATACTGGGAGCCATCGAACTAGCCGTCTGGGTACTGGGTGGCAGGTACTGAGTGGCTGCGTCTGGCCTTCATAGTGAATTACGACAACTCCCCCCCGCCCCCGGGAATCTATGAAATGATAGCCATGGCAAATCGCCTACAAAGTTCATTGTGCCTTGTCTGCCTGGCCCATTTGCTATTCCTAATTCAGATGGCGTTCGCCGAATCACGCCCCAATGTCATACTGCTTATGGGCGATGATCATGGCTGGGGCGAAACTGGTTACAACGGCCATCCTCACCTGAAGACGCCCGTTCTAGACGAGATGGCCACCATTGGGCTTCGACTGGATCGCTTTTATTCTGCCCATCCCTCTTGCTCGCCGACTCGCGGTAGTGTCATCACTGGACGACATCCCAATCGCTACGGCACATTTGCTCCCGGCCACTCAATTCGTCCTGAGGAAATCGGTATCGCATACCTCATGGGGCAAGCCGGCTATGCGTGCGGACACTTCGGCAAATGGCATTTGGGGCCAGTTAAGGCAGATTCGCCAACTAACCCCGGTGGCTTAGGATTTTCGCAGTGGCTTTCGCATGACAACTTCTTTGAACTCAACCCATGGCTCTCGAAAAATGGTGGTGCCCCGATTCAATTCCAAGGCGAGAGTTCACAAATTATCGTCGAGCATGCACTTGAGTTTATAGCGGCATCTCAGAGTCGTCGACAGCCATTCTTTGTGGTCGTTTGGTTTGGATCGCCTCATGAACCCTATAGTGGGTACCCAGAAGACCTGGCGCTATATGCCAATTTGCCCGAGGCCTACGCGAAGAAAAACTTCAAACTGACGTCCAACGAAACGGGGCTTCAAGTCAGCCGACCGCTCAATGAAGTGCTTCAAGAACGCTACGCCGAAATCACAGCCATGGACCGCTCCATTGGCCAACTTCGCGACTGGCTCAAGGAAAACGCCCTAAGGGACAATACACTCTTGTGGTACTGTGGCGACAACGGCACACCTGGCGACGGCATCGTCACTTCCGAATTGCGTGGACAGAAAGGCAATCTCTACGAAGGCGGAATTCGTGTTCCAGGACTAATTGAATGGCCTGCGCGAATAAAATCCCCCAGCAGTTCTGCGGTCAACAGCGTCACCAGCGATATCCTTCCGACAGTCTGCGAGTTAGCGGAGGTAGCATTAACGATTGACCGCCCGCTAGATGGCATCAGTCTGGCGTCATTGATTGCGGGAACGATGACCAATCGTCCCAGTCCGATTTGTTTCTGGGATTTTCCGAACAAAGGCAAGGGTGAACCATATATTGCACCGAAGTATCAAGAAGGTACAACGCCGTTGGCCAAGAAACAGGGAAATCTTTACACCCGGAACTTTCTGAACGTCAAATACCCTGAGATTCGCGAGGAAGACAAACAGGGATCGCGAGCCATCTTGGATAATCAATTCAAACTGGTCTTAACAGGAAACGACTCCAAGCTAAAGCGTGAGCTTTACGATGTCCGCAATGACCCTAACGAAAAGAACAATTTATTGGAAAGCAACGCTGATCTCGCGGATGCCTTAGAGCAAAAATTGCTCGATTGGCAATCTTCGGTACTTAAAAGTCTAACCGGCGCGGATTACCACTAGTTCACGACCTTTGACTTGACGAATCTTAGGAGAAGCGGAAAAGCTGGCTCTGCCATTTGTCCGTGATTGAAGCCCTCCAATTCAAACAATTCACAGTTCTGGTGACCAACTTCCCTCATCATCCGCCAAAAGTAAGCGTTCTCCTCGTATCTTCCCAACATCTCCATGTCGCGATCGCCAGTAATTAACAATACAGCTGGAGCATCTTTGCGGACGTGGTAGATCGGCGCAAATTCATCGATGGTCGGCTGCGTGTCCTTGATTCCACGTTCGGCCCGTATTGCAAAATGTGTCACTGCATGACCGCTGAATGGGATCAGTCCCGCGATTTTGTCGGCATCCACCTGATACTTCTTAAGCCATCGCTTGTCGAGTCCGATCATGCTGGTGAGATAGCCTCCAGCCGAATGTCCGCTGACGAATACTTTCGAACTTGCCCCACCGAATTTGTCAATATTCTGCAGTGTCCACGCGACGGCAGCTGCAGCGTCATCGATACAGTCTGCAGCAGCAACACTGGGGCTAAGACGATAGTTGGCTGCCACAACGGCGATACCTTGGTCTTTCAGTGGCAAAGGGATTGACTTGTTTCCCTTGGACAATCCGCCACCGTGAAACCAAACCACTGTAGGGAACTGATTGACGCCGGTAGGAGCATAGAGATCCAATCGGCAGCGTTCGTCCATGTATGCCGTCAGGTTATCTCCAGAACGATAAAGCACGTCCGCTTCGATCGCGTACTCAGGCTTCGCGGGGGCCGACACTTGGGCAAGGCAACTGCCAGCGCAAAAGCTGGAAATAATCGCGACGCAAAGGAACTGTCTCCAATGGTCTCCTGCGATTCGGAAATAGCGAAAGGACCCGAGCACATCGGTTTCGCGACACTGAATTTGCTCCGCTCCGCTAATTCGGCAAAACACTTTGGCACAAATGCTGCGGGGTAAATCTTTCATGAGTATTCGCCTAGAAGGAACATTCAAATTTCTGGACCAGCGGTAGTGTAACTCAAGTCGAAGAGGATTGGGCTGAGTACAATTTGACTCTCTTTTCGAGTGGATCGCAAATCGAATAGCCGTGATTGTAATTAAGGCTGGGCGACGGTGTAGGAAAAGGAAAATGTCACGTACAGTTTATGCGATTGCAACCATGGATACCAAGGGAGTGGAAAATGCCTTCGTCGCGCGATGCTTGCGCGAAGCGGGTGTACCAACCAAATTGGTCGACGTGGGAACGCTTTCGCTGCCGACGGTGGAACCGGATATCGCTCGCGATACGATACTGAGTGGCAGGTCGCTACGTCCGGATGATCGAGGTGGATGCGTGACCGTGATGGGGGAGGCGCTAGCCGAGTTCCTGCAGTTTGAGCTAGCAGCGGGTAGGTTGGCTGGCGTTATCGGAATCGGCGGCAGCGGCGGTACCGCCTTGATTACCGCTGCCATGAGAAAGCTGCCCATCGGAGTGCCAAAGATGATGGTTTCAACGGTCGCCAGCGGAAACACAGCCCCCTACGTCGATTGCTCCGACATAACGATGATGTACTCCGTAGTTGATATCGCGGGCCTGAATCGTGTGGCGTTGAGAATTCTCTCCAACGCAGCTCACGCTATGGCTGGCATGGCTTCGCATGCAGTTGCAGTCAATGAATCGCGGCCCTGCGTCGGTATGACCATGTTCGGTGTGACAACTCCCTGCGTGACTCAGGTTCGCCAGTCGCTGGAGTCACAGGTCGATTGCTTGGTGTTTCATGCAACGGGTACCGGCGGCAGAGCGATGGAGATGCTGGTCAAATCGGGTTTAATTAGTGGTGTACTCGATATCACCACGACGGAAGTTGCTGATGAAATTGTCGGTGGAGTATTCCCCTGCGGTAGCGATCGATTTGATGCAGTCTGCGAACATCGCATCCCGTGTGTGATGAGTTTGGGAGCGCTGGATATGGTCAACTTCGGTGCAATGGATTGCGTCCCTGCACCCTTTCGCAATCGTCTCCTTCACATGCATAATCAGCAGGTTACGTTGATGCGAACCAATAAAGACGAAAGTAGACAAATTGGGCACTGGATGGCTCAGAAGCTGAACCGCTCGACTGCACCTTTGTCGCTGGTCATTCCGGAGCGTGGAGTCTCTTCGCTGGATGCAGTCGGGCAACCGTTCTACGATCCAGCTGCCAACGCGGTGCTCTATGACGTGCTCGAATCGCAGGTTCAACAGACTGCTATCCGAAAAATTATTCGCGCTCCCTTCCATATCAATGACATTGAGTTCTCGAGAGTGCTGCTGTCCGAATTCAAATCAATTTTCGTCGCTCAGGACTCCAACCGGGAAACTTAGGCTTTACCTTCGAAGCTGCCGCGATACATTGCATGGTTTTTATTAATCTCCGTTCCTTTTTTCGCCCCAATATGACTGAAATACTGCTAATTCGACATGGACAATCTGCCAATAACGCTCAACCCGAGCATCTCCGCGTTTGCGATCCCGGATTGACCGAGATGGGAGTCCGTCAGGCCCAGGCACTTGCTGAGCATTTGAAGGATGTTTCGCTTACCCGGCTCTACTGCAGCCCATTTCTTCGCGCATTAGAAACGACACGCCCGATCGCGGATTTGAAGAAAGTCTCTGTGCACGTTAGGGCTGATATTTTTGAAGAGGGTGGGTGCTACAGTGGTTACGAGGCGGTCGGCGTTCGTGGTGAACCTGGATTGGGGTTTAGCGCTCTGAGCCAGCGCTACCCAGATTGGAATATTGATGAATCGATTCCCGAAACTGGATGGTGGGGCCGCGATTACG
This sequence comes from Pirellulaceae bacterium, assembly GCA_041736515.1. GTDB lineage: Bacteria > Planctomycetota > Planctomycetia > Pirellulales > Pirellulaceae > Aureliella. Next base: position 39,148 of record JBGSTP010000135.1, on the reverse strand, counting down.
AAACAACCTCGCAAGCCATCCAACGCGCGGATGTGTTTGCCAAATGGCTGGAGAGCGAACTCGACGATGGCGGCTGCCATGCATTCGTCATACATGCCGATTTTAAGTATCTCTTACTACGTCGCCTGTTGGGGCCAACGATTCCGACGCAACTCAGTTTATCGCTATACAACACAGGCGTAACTCATTGCCGTTGGTTAGGACAACGTTGGGATTTGGTAGGTTTGAATTCCGTCGAACACCTGTCAGAGTGCATGATGACAAGTTAGGCTCGAACGAGCGGGGGAGAACGAACTGAGGGATGAAAGCCAAGCGACAGCAAATTCCGATATAAGCGAACTGAGAAATAATGTCGAATCCACTGCAACTCATTCAGGCAAGCCGATTGGTAGCTATCATCCGGCTCACAGATTTGACCAACGCGGTATCACTTTCTCGCGCTTTACTATGCGCTGGGATTGTTGCTCAAGAATTTACACTCACGAACCCACGCGCCCTGGATGCAGTTCGGGCAGTGCTGCAACAGATCGAGGAGTTTTCGAATGGCGCTGCGACAATTGGGGTTGGGTCGGTACGAACTGAGCAACAAGCGAAAGACTCCATCGACTCTGGTGCGCAGTTCTTGGTATCGCCAGTGGTTTTGCCACGAGTAACGGCTTACTGCGTCGATGTTAGTGTGCCGATGTTTAGCGGAGCGTTTACACCGACAGAAATTGCTTCGGCCTGGGATTCGGGGGCCTCGATTGTCAAGGTATTTCCGGCACGAGGATTGGGAGCGGATTACATCAAAGACGTTTTGGCCCCCATGCCTGAGTTGAAGTTGATGCCGACCGGCGGCATTGATTTGAATAACATGCAAGACTATTTTCGCGCTGGAGCAACAGCGGTAGGTATAGGAGGGAATTTGTTAAATACTAGAGCGATTCACGAGTGTAATTGGGAGCAAGTCACGGCTACAGCGCGTCAGTATGCTGCTCGAGCAATGAAGGTCCAGGAATTGTGAAATCCACGAATTCTGTGTTTGATGTAGTTCTACTTGGTGAGACGATGGTGCGTTTGACGCCTCCCGGATTTGAGAGATTTGGCCAATCGCCGACGCTCGAAATTCATGTAGGAGGCAGCGAATCGAATTCTGCAGTGGGACTCGCCCGATTAGGACACAGGGCAGCTTGGCTTTCGCGAGTCACGGCAAACCCTATGGGCCAGTGGATCGTCGGCCAAGTTGCTGCGCAGGGAGTCGACGTCTCTCACATTGTCTGGACGGAGGCCGACCGAGTGGGCACCTACTATCTGGAGCGAGGTCGTCCACCGCGAGATTCCCATGTGATTTATGATCGGGCCGGTTCGGCAATGAGCTGTATGCAGCCCAGCGATCTGCCAGTTGAACTATTCAGCCGTCAAAGGGCAAGTATGTTGCATGTGACCGGCATTACGGTTGGACTGTCGAAGTCCGCTGAGGCAACTGCTCTGCACGCTACCACGCTTGCCAAAGCAGCAGGTTTAGTGGTTAGTTTTGACCTGAATTATCGTAGTCGCCTGTGGTCAGCGCATGCGGCGTACTCGGCTTGCAAGCCTTTTTTCGAAGTAGCAGACTATGTGTTCCTGCCCATCCGCGACGCCATTCAAGTCTGCCAAGTGGACCCAAAACTGGCCCCGGAGGATATCTGTGTAGAACTGCACCGCCAATGGCCCAACGCGCAGATAGCGCTTACTTTAGGCAGCGAAGGCGCGGTGGCGATCGAACCATCGGGGCAGATCTACAAACAACCGGCTTATCATGCGGTGGAAGTCGAGCGACTGGGCGGCGGCGATGCATTCTCCGCGGGCTACCTATCGGGCGTACTACAGGGGTTCGACCTCCAGGCTACCCTTGCCTGGGCGTGCGCTGCAGCTGCGTTGAAATACACCATTCCAGGCGACTTGCCGTTATTTGATTGTGACATGGTCAAGTCGCTGGTGAACGGTAAAAATGTTGCCGGCATCCATCGTTAGAGAATATTGGGGCCAATTGTCCAGGCGAACGCTTATACCGTTGCGCACTCGCGGTTCTGCAATTGACAGGCCTTCAGCGTATTGCGGAGCAGCATCGCGATCGTCAGAGGGCCAATCCCGCCAGGAACTGGCGTAATGGCACTCGCCACCTCGCGCACCGTATCGAATTCCACATCACCGACCAGCCGATCTTCCAATCGGTTGATGCCAACATCGATGACGACCGCTCCAATTTTGACCATATCGGCCGTAATCAACTTAGGTTGCCCGACAGCAGCAATCAACACATCCGCTGAGCGCGTGATTGAGGCAAGGTCCTTGCTTTGCGAATGGCAAACTGTAACCGTCGCGTTGGCATACTTGGCACCAAAACCGATGTCGCGTTGAACTAGCATGTTAGCTAGCGGTTTGCCCACAATATCGCTACGTCCAACCACGACAATGTGTTTTCCACGCAGTTCGATTTCATATTGTGCTAACAAGTGCACAACCCCATGTGGCGTGCAAGGTAGAAATCGCGGACGTCCCTGCACTAACAGACCAACATTTTCGGGGCTAAATGCATCCACGTCTTTCATTGGGCTAACAGCGTCCAGTACTCGTTGTGCATCAATTTGCTGGGGAAGTGGCAGCTGAACGAGAATCCCGCTGACTTCTGCAGACTGATTGAGCGAGTGCAGCAATTCAAGCAGCTCGGTGGTCGACGTCGACTCTGGTCGGCGCATTAGTTGACTTGCCATTCCGACCTGCTCACATGCCCGCTCCTTGTTGCGGACGTATACTTGGCTGGCTGGATCATCGCCTACTAACACAGCAGCCAACGTGGGCTGTGGCATGCCCGACGCAATCCATTGCTCGACATCCGCGCGAATTGCGTCGCGCAGTAGCCGAGCTGAGTCTTTTCCATCCAGTATTTGAGCGGTCATAATTGCTTTCCACGACGGTGGGGAGTTCATACGTGAGCGCAAATCGGACAGCGCCGTGCTCACGCTTGGTGAAGTTGCGCTTTCTTAATCCATCTCAACAGGAAGCTTAAGTTTTGAAGTCGCGCTATTTCTAGCCGCGGAGCGACGGCAGGCAATAGCCTGGGATACAAATCCCAGACTTTCGTGAGCCAGCGCGCCACCATCGACGCAGCCGCGTTCGACCGCGGTATCATTCCCAGGGACTCGCCCAGCCCAATGCCTGCCGCGTTCGGCACTCCAGTGCGCAACTTCAATAAGCGGGCTAGTTTATTTAGCACCCTGCCGCTCGCAGGGCTGCTCACTAACTTGCCGCTTTGACCGCTTTGTCGATGGCCGCCCGAGCAATAGCGTAGCAAGCCTTAATGTCCGCGATTGGGTCTTTGGGGTTTTCTTCGTATTCCAGGGATAGCGCGCCATCGGCTGGGAAATTGACCGCCAACAGCGCATCGATAACACCATCGACATCCAGATGGCCTTTGCCCAGGATGACGCCGTCAGCCTTGTCTTCCATGGCAGCGAAATCTTTCAAGTGAATCCCGTACAGCCTGCCTTTGAGCAATCGTATGACCTCAGTGGCATTCTCACCTGAGCGGATGTAGTGGCCAAGGTCTGCGCAGGCACCAATGCGTTCGTCGTGTTTCTCGATGGCCCGCAACACATCGACGACCTTGTTGTATCGATGACGCGGGCCGTGGTTATGAATTGCCACGCGCATGTCAAACGACTTTACCAATTCGTCGAGTTGGTCAAACGACTCGGGATCTGGGTCGATGGTAATGTTCTTGATGCCCAGAGCTTTAGCAAATTCGAAGAGTTTTTCGTTTGCTTTTGCATCTTTGCCAACGCGATTGACTCCGTGCGAGGAAATGGTCAGTCCAAGGTCGCTAACTTTCTTCTTGACGTTATTCAGGACTTCCATTGAAGAATCCAATGGCAACATGCCACTATAAAATTCTACTTGAGTGAAGCCGACCTCGGCCGCATGCTTGAGCGCAGTATCGAGATCGAAATCGCGAAGTGAGTAGAGTTGAATTCCTAACTGCAAGCGAGCCTTGGACTGCTGGATCGCCCACGCGTTGGTTGCCATACTCAGACCGATTGCAGAAACAGAAGCGGTTTCCAGGAAACGCCGCCGGTTAACTGAGGAATTCATGTTGTTGTACTTTCAAAAAAACGAGATGGGGTAGTTAGCGATTAATGGAGTATTGTTCGAGTTTACGATAAAGTGTTGCACGGCTGACACCCAGCAATTTAGTTGATTCTATAATATTGTTGTCGGTCCGCAGCAGTGCTTCGCGAATTAGCTTTTCTTCCCATACGTCCAGGCGAAGACTTTCGATGCGGTCGGAGCCAACGTCACGCAAAGACAAATCACTGGGCTCAATTGTATTTCCCACCGCCAGAACGACAGCGCTATCAATGACATTCCGAAGTTGCCTGACATTTCCTGGCCACTCGTAAGCTTGTATTTTCTTCAATGCTTCCTTGGAAAGCGACAGGCTGGGCCGACCATGCTGGCTGCGGAAATGGTTGAAGAAATGATTCAAGAGAATTTCTATATCAGCCCCGCGTTCGCGAAGCGGCGGCACCTCCAATTCAAAAACGCTTAAGCGGTAATACAGATCTTCGCGAAACTTCTTATCGCGTACGTATTCGCGTAGATCGCGGTTGGTAGCCGCAATTAGCCTTACGTCGACAGAAACTTCCTTACTGTCGCCGACCGGCATGAATGGATGCCCCTCGAGAATTCGGAGCAGTTTCGCTTGTCCATCGAGGTTGAGCTCGCCTATTTCGTCGAGAAAAATGGTACCCGTGTGAGCTTGTTGGAACCAACCCGCGTGGTCTTTGTCGGCACCCGTGAATGCTCCGCGCTTGTGGCCGAAGAGTTGGCTTTCCATCAACTCTTGGGGAATCGCAGCACAATTCACGCACAGCAGTGGGCGATCTTTGCGCGGACTCAAACGATGAATAGCCCGCGACACTAGCTCCTTTCCGACACCGCTTTCGCCTCGCACCAAAGCGCAACCACTGGCCTTGGCAACTCGCGCGATTCTGTCCTTCAGTTTCAACATGGCAGAACAATTGCCGATCAATTCAGAAAAATCGGCCGAGCGCTGTACCAGGCGAGAATGTTCGGCGGAGAGGCTGGCTTGGGCTCGGCTGCTCTCCAACGCAACAGCCAACATGTTGCCAGCAGAGAGTGCAAAATCAAAATCCTCCTGCTCAAACTGCTCCTGCTCGCGATACAAATGAATGGCTCCCATGACGGTCGTTTGGCTGGTTAGCGGGACACAAATGGCATCTGCAAAGGACTCCTTGGATCCGGCTGGGATAACATCTTTGATCCAAATCGCGCAGCCCTCACGACTAACGCGTTCCGTGAGGCTGCGATTCAGGCGCAGGCGATCAGCCATTTCTGGAGGGAGAATTCGTTGAGGCTTTAGTTCGTTTTGCTCGTCGATCCAAAGAAAGCCGACCGCGGTGGCCTTGGTTCTAACTCGCAACATTTCCAAACCTACGTTGGCAACTTCGTCTGGGGAACTGCAGCGGATCAAACAGATACTCAGTTGGTACAAATCAACCATATCTTGTTCGCGCCGCTTGTGCAGCAATTGACTAACCGCTTGAACTCCACTGGCTTCGTGTGAGAGCTGGGCTTCGACGATGAGTGTCTGTCCAGCGGGCGAAGTGTCCGACTCTTCATCGGGGAGTTCAAAAAGTATTTCGGTAGAACCAATTCGAATTCTGTCGCCACTGGATAAAGTAACTTGATTGATCTTCCTGTCATTGACTAGAGTGCCGTTTCGGCTGTCCGCGTCCGAGGCAATCCACTTGCCATCTTCGTAACTGATAATTGCGTGTGTGCGAGAACTGAGCGGATCGGAAAGACAGATTTGGCATCCGTTACCGCGGCCAATTCGGTTTGGCTGCGACGCTTCTAGATCGTATGTCTTTTCCGAAGCTGAGCCACGAACTACAGTTGCAAGTGCTTTCATCGATTATTAAATCTCAGTTTCGGGCGGTTTCCCACAGAAATGCTTTCCGCAAACACTCCAATTCGGGCGAAACATAGTATAACGTCTTGGGTTTAAACGTAAGCCTCCCGCCTCCCGTTAGTGAACTGTTATGGCGAGAAATCAATCCTAGTTTCGGCCGTACTTCACGGACTTGCAAACGCACCGCTGGATTCATGCCAGTGCACAACATAGACTTATAGCTGCCCCGTGCGGGCGACCAGGGTAAACTTGCCGTAATTCATCCCCTGGGTAGATATGGGAGGCGAATTGTCCTACCCAATGCTACTGACTAGCGTGCAAAAGGAATTGGGTTGACCGACAGTGAGAATAAAGAACGGGGAGCGGCGTCGGCGCAAGTCGACCCAGACGTGCAGCTGATGCTGCGTGTCAGCGAAGGCGAAGGGGACGCTGTCGCATTTGAACGTTTGATCGTACTTTACCAACCTAGACTTCTGCGAGTACTTCGACATATCGTAGGTTCTGAATCTGTGGCAGAAGACCTCGTACAAGATGTTTTTTTGCGAGTTTGGAGGGCCAGGAAGAGCTACCAGCCAACTGCTAAATTTGCTACCTGGTTGTTCCATATTGCCAACAACGTTGCCAGCAACTCGCTGCGAGATCGCAACCGCCGCAAAGAGTTTCAAGTTCAAGCGGCTGATCCACTAAGCTCCGCTGTGATTTCCCTAGAACAAATGGCTATGGCTTCGACCGGCGCAATGCCGTTGAGGCAATTGGACCAAGCCGAGCGAGCCGAAGTTGTTAGAGCTGCCGTGGAAGCGCTCAATGATCGCCAAAGAATGGCATTGCTGCTCTCCCGGTTCGAAGGGCTGAGCTATCAAGAAATTGCAAATTCGATGGACCTCAGTGTTCAGGCTGTAAAGTCACTATTGAGCCGAGCGCGGGTCAATTTGAAAACGTTGCTCGAACCCTACATCGAAAGCGGATTGCTGCCCAATCCCAATTCATCTGACCCAGCAGATCATTGAGTAATTCGAATATGCAACATCCTATAGACGACGATTTGTTGGTCGCATACCTCGATGGCGAACTGCCCGTAGAACAGCATGCAGATATCGATCAGCGTTTGAAGGTTAACGTGGACCTGCAGCAAAGAGTGGCAAAATTGCGAGCAAGTTGGGATATCCTGGGCGAGTTGCCGATCGAAGAACCACGAAGAAATCTTGCTCAGTCGACCATAGAGATTGTTACGCTGGCGATGGAAAAGGAGTCGCGAGGTTGGCAAGGCTGGATAAGCGACAATCGGTGGCTGGTTTTGTCTCTAGCAAGCCTGATCATGTTCGCTGCGGGCATCTTTTTTTCAAACACTTGGACGAATGTCGCAACGCAACGAGTACTGGCTAACCTGCCGTCAATCGTTGACTATCCCTCCTTAGCGCACATTGACTCGACAGAGTTTTTGGAAAAGTTACTCAGCCTGCGGTCAAGCTTGGTTGCCGTCGCCGGTACAAACGCAAATCGCGCTTTAATTGGTGATGGAAAAGTTCCGGCGGAAATCGATCAGCGCCGTACATGGGTCGAGAACCTTCAGGACGAAGGTCGCGGTCGACTGGAGAATCACTTGCGACTCTATATTTCACTGTCCAACGAGCGTAAGGAACAGGTGCAGCAGATCTCTCAAAAGATTCTTGAGAATCCTCAGTTGACACCACAATACCTGGAAACGATTCGAGCCTATGGGGTGGTCTTAGATCGGCTAGGCGTGAAGACTATCGCTGAGCTGCAGGAAAAATCGGTCGATGAACGTATCTCAGCAATTTCCGCTTGGGCCGCAAAACTTCTGGCCGCTAACTACGTCCCCACTGCCAGCGATGCAGAACGCTTTCGCATCTGGTTGAATCAGCTGATGGAGAACGAAGAGAATTTAAACTACTTCCTGTTCTCAGAACGTGAAGTGGTGACTGAATTGCTCTATGTTGATCCCGAACAATCGCTGGTGTCGCAGCAGGATGTCGCCAATCTAATCGCAGAACTTGATCCGACACCCGCAAAACTGCTGAACGATATTGCCGACGAGTCGGCTCGTCGAATCCCGCTCGGCTACTGGATTAGCTCCACAGTTTCCAACCCCAATCAAAATGAACGTCCCGCGCCAGGAGCCGCAGACTTAGAGAAAAGTTTTGAAAGCCTTTCGCCCGATCGCAAGAATGCTTACGAATTCCTTCCGGAGGAAGTCGTCCGCAAGCTACTGCGCGAATCGGGTCGCAGTACCAATGGCAAACCGGCCCAGTAGCATCTTTCCGCTATGCGGCAACAACGCTGCAATCATTGCTAGTTTGGTGACAATGTCAGCCCCTGATAGGCCTGGAAAAATTTGCGGGCAGCTGGATGCAATGTATGGCCAAAAACCTGCGACGCGGTTGTTGCCGGCAGAATGCCGTTCTGGGAAACAAATTCTGGCGAAAAAAGATTCTGCAGCACGCTTTCAATCAACACCGACGGCGCATCGGCGCGGCAAGTCAGAAAGGCGGTTGTAGCTACCGTGGGTATGCCTCCCTCGGGCATTTCGCAACCAGGATAACTATCCGATTCAAGTAGTTGCATATGAAATATGGGCTCCTCCATGGCAAACTTCCATGAATCAGCTATCGGCAATAAACGGTAGTCTCCTCCGCGAATTAGATCTACCAATTCGGCGGAACCCTCCCTAGCAACTACGATCGCAGCATCCGCCAAGGGACTATGCTTTAGTGAACGCCAATTCGAATCATCAACGATGATGTCTTCCAAAGTTAGTTTGTCGCGTGCAAGCAGCAGCCTGGCAATTGTGCGCATGCCAGCCTTCTCAGAATCCAACAGAATGCGTCGTTTGGCAAACTCTGCCAGCGAGGCAATCGGCAAGTCGCGTTTTACCAGAACATGCACGGCTTCGTAGTAGAGGGGCGTGACGATATTTAAAGTAGGATTGGCAATCGACTCTGACTGCAACAATGCCAGATCGACATCTCCATTTATGAGTTTCTCCGCGTTCTCGTTTGTGCCGAACGAGTTCACTGAAATGGCTTCGCAATTGGCGTTTTCGCGAATCAAGTTCGAAATCGCATCGGACAGCATGTCGTAACTTCCACCTGCTACCCCACCGGCGATACGAACCGTCTTCGGCATGCGGTTTGACTTCCATGTATCTGTCGGCAACAACATGGCTAACCACATCAATAAGAACAGCACGGCGATCGAGATCAAGCCTCTCTGTACCCAACGGTGAGTCTCGGTTGGCTCTACGACTCGATTATCGAAGACAGCTCCAATCACGGGAATTCCAAGCAACCAGTACCAAACACGACGTAGGCTAGATGCTGGTCGCGCGGCGATAGGCGAGCCCTGAAGAAATCGATTCAGGTCTTCAGCTAGTGCAGCGGCAGACGCGTAACGTCGCTCGGGAGTCTTCTGAAGACAGATATCAATGATGGTTTCTAAGTCCTCAGGAACGTCGGGACAAAGCGTTCGCGCCATCGGGGCCGGCCGATGGATAACATTCATGATCGTTTGTACGACGCCATTGCCTTTGAAGGGAGGTTTCCCAGTGACAATCGTAAATAGCACGGCTCCAAGCGAATAGATATCCGTGGCATGATGCTGCTCGTCCACTTTGCCTGCAGCTTGCTCAGGAGACATATAGCTCGGCGTGCCAAGTGCCGCACCCGATGCAGTCAGCCCAGTATCCGTACCGATCGACTTAGCCAATCCGAAATCTGTAATTCGAACTTGGTCGTTTTCGTCCACCAACACGTTGGCTGGCTTCAAGTCGCGGTGCAGGATTCCTCGATCATGGGCATATTGAATCGCCCTGGCTACATCTCGCACATAACGCGCGGCCCTTTTGCCATCGATTGGTCCGGACTCAATCATTTTGGACAGATCAGTTCCAGGAACAAAATCCATCGAGAAGTAGCGATGACCGTCGCACTCACCGCACTGGTAAACCGTGACGATATTCGGGTGATCCAGTCGAGCCGCACTCCGCGCTTCCGAATAAAACCGCGCAACCTCTTCCTTGCTGGCAAGTGCACCGGAGCGAATCATCTTTATCGCCACCGGGCGTTCCAAGCGAACCTGGTGACCATAATAAACCACCCCCATGCCGCCACGACCAAGCACACGTTCCAGTACATACTCACCAAAACGGCATGGGAGTGTCGGTTGCGAAAGCTCCGGTGTAGGTGCGTTCTCCTCCAAGGAGTACTCAAGGGAATTGGAAGATCTTCCCAGCGGCAAAGTATGTTGCGTGGCCGACTGGCCAAAAAAACCTAGCGCATGCGGTAGTGTGTCGTCTGTCGATTCCGAAATAGACGGGGATGCAGGCGAGCTCTGCGAACCGGTTATCAAGGTGCTGTCGACGTCAGCCGTTGCATCCACAGCCAGTTCGGAAATCTTAGGCCCAGCAAGCTGTTCGATCCAATCGGCAGCGGCTAGTAACTCCATAAGTTGCTCGCGAAGCAACGGATGCTTGGCTACAAACTCTTCGCGATTTGGCACATCGCCCGAGTCGCATTTGTGCATATACTCGGCCAACGCCTCATCGATTTGTAGCTCTAACGGGTTTTCCTCGGACTGAGCCAATTTCAATTCCAGTCGAAAGATGCAAACTGCGAAGACGTCCGCTTAGGAACATTCTAGCAAGTCCACGCCGGAATTGGCATTTCGAGCGAAGCTGCGCTTAAAATTGCGGTAGCTGTTCGCGACTTAACATGGCAGCGTGATTGGGATCAGCCCAAACGGCCGCAATGGAACCAGCAGCTTCACTGGCTTTCCTTTCGTACCAATCGAATGATTTCTGGTTCTCTTCGCTCGTAGCTGGCAAAAAAACTGCAGGCTCCCAACGCGGCCACCAGCAAGTGCCACTGCATTGCCTTCTACTCGTGGCGCAGGGCTTCGATGGGATTCATCTGTGCGGCTCGAATGGCTGGAAACAAGCCAAATACGATGCCTACAACGATTGAAATGCCAAACGCAATCGGAATCGATGCAGGGACAATCGCTGGGGTCACTGTTCGGACAACTTCTGGCAACGCAGCCATCGTGTCGGGGTAGTACTTGGTGATCAGATCGCGAGAAATCACAATGGCAGGCTTGCAAAATACACCTGCCAAAATACCTGTGATTCCACCTACCACGCTCAGTACGGCCGCTTCGACAAGAAACTGGGAGACAATATCCTTCTGTTTGGCGCCCAGAGCCCGACGAATGCCAATCTCGCGAGTGCGCTCCGTTACCGTCGCCAACATAATGTTCATAATGCCGATACCGCCAACCAGCAAGGAGATCGCCGCTACGAGCCCCATGAAAACCATGAACATCATTCTAGTCGTCCGGGCCTGCTCCAGCAGTTCGAGTGGGACGACGACGGCAATGTCCTCCATCGCATCGTGTGAGCGCAAGGCGTCTTCAACCAGCGCCGCGGTTGACTTCACATCGTCAATACTGTTCACCGAAAGTGTGATCTGATTGAGTTCAATAATCTCTCCGCTAAATGAAGCACCCGTGCGCCTGACGACCGTATCGCCGATCCGTTGCTGCAGTGTCTTGATAGGGATGTAAATGTCATTCTTGAAGCTCTGCGCTTCCATCGATCCACCGATTGCAGCCGAGTCATTGCGGAACTTGAGCACGCCGATCACGCGGTAGTAGTCCTTGTGATCGGGGAGATCGACACGCTTTCCGATGGGATCCTCGAAAGGGAAAAGAGCGGCGGCAACTTCCGACGCTAGCACGCAAACGGAATCTCGCCGAAAGTTTTCTGCATCGCTGATGAAGTGTCCGCGATCGATAAACAGGCGAGTTAGCTCTGCATATTCCGGTGTGCAGCCAACCAACCGACCTTCAACGGTCCGATTCTTGTGAGTGAATTTGCGTTTGATTTCGCGAATTGGAATGGCACTTTTGATGGTGGGTATGGTTTTAACCAACATGTCAAATTCCGAGCGGGTCAAGCCGTAGGGTGTTACCCCCTGCGCGTTCATTTTATCCGAGGGTGGTTCAACCGAGCGGATCATGATCGTATCTGCACCGAGACTTTCGATTTGACGTTGTGCTTCGTTGCTGATGCCCTCGCTGATGGCCAACAACCAAATAACGCTAGCGACGCCAATGAATATACCCAGCACGGTCAACAGCGACCGTAGCGGGTGCAGGAGCAAGCTCTTCACGCCAAGATTTAAAGTGCGCAACCAAAGCATAAAGATTAAGCCTCAACTTGATGTTCTTGAACGCTTGGTCGTTCGACAGGAATCAGCTCAGTTGCACGAGCCGCCGCCGCTTTGCGGTGTTCTGGATCATTCAGCTTGTCGGATTGCAACAATCCGTCGCGCAAGCGGACAACTCGCTTGGCCCGCTCTGCAACTTCGTCTTCGTGCGTTACCATGATGATGGTGCGGCCCTCGCTGTTAAGTTCATCGAACAGTGCGAGGATCTCAGCCGTTGTTTTTGAATCCAGATTTCCAGTGGCTTCGTCGGCCAAAATAAAATAGGGATCGTTCACCAAACTTCGGGCGATGGCCACGCGCTGCTGCTGTCCACCGGAGAGTTGCGTGGGACGGTGGGTCAAGCGATTGCCCAACCCAACTCGCTCAGCCAGATCCGTACAGCGTTTGCGTTCTTTGGGACCAAGCTTGCCTTGGTAGTATAAGGGTACCTGAATGTTTTCGACGACCGTTAGCTGCTGTATTAAGTTGTAAGACTGAAAAACAAAGCCAATTCTACGCGAGCGGATTTCTGCAAGCTGGTCGTCGGTCATCGTGGCGACATTATCGGATCCCAGTAAGAGCTCGCCGGACGTCGGTTGGTCCAAGCACCCCAACAAATTCAAGAGGGTACTTTTGCCGGAGCCGGAAGGGCCCATAATCGCCACGTACTCACCCTCGGGAACGTCGAACGACACACCGCGGAGGGCCCGCACCGTTTCGCTCTTAAGCACGTACTCTTTTTTTAATTCGCGTATCGAACAGGCGTTCATACTTGCAGACCTTGAGAGGATTCAAACAGGTTACGGCAATGGAGCGTCAAGGCTGACGTCCGCCTGCGGCGGCCCGCTCTTGCATACGTTTTTGAATTGCCTGCAGTATCTCCGCTTTCTCCAGGAAACCATCCGAATTCGCATCGTACTCGGGCGCACGCTCGCGAGTTCGATCGTCGAGCCCGCCCATTTCTTCGGTCGAGATCTTTCCGTCGCCATCTGCGTCTGCCGCCATGATACGGTCCACGATCATTTGAGGATTGAAACTTCCGCCCGCACCACCGCGACCTCCACCTCCAGCTCCACCGCCTGCACCACCGCCGCCACCGGGACCTCCACCAACGCCACCTCGACCGCCAGCAGCGCCTTCAGTCGCTGGAGCAGCTTCAATTTTTACCGGCTCGCCTGCGTTTGCACCAATCTTGGCCAATTCGTCGCGGTTGTCGACTTCATCAATCTCGGGCAAATCCATCAAATCGAGGTGCTTGCGAGGATTCAGCGCAACAATGTCACCTTCGGCCAAGCCGTCATCAATGGTGACCATTTTGTCGTTGGTGGCACCGATCTTGATTGCTTCCGTGTTCCAACCATTTTCCTTTTTAACCAAACAAAAGTGCTTGCCCTTGTATTCATAAATCCCATGCACAGGAATCTGAATGGCATCGGGAATTTGCTTTACAAAAATTCGCACTTCCGCAGTCATACCCGTACGAATGGCGTCCGACGGTGAGAGGATCTCAACGTAGGTGGAATATTTCTTAACCGAAGAACTAAAGAAACTACCAGGCTCTGGGTATTTGTTGACTCGCTTAATCCTCGCGAGCAAGTCTCCATCGACGGCATTGACCTTAACTTTAGCCGCCATCCCCTCTGCAATGAGGGTAATGTTTTGTTCATTGATCGATGCCTTAACTTGCATCTTTGTCGGATCTGGCAGCTTGATGATCGTTTGGCGTTCGCGGACCATAGCGCCCTCTTCCACCACGAATTCAGCTCCACCGCCGCGACTGCTGTATTGGTTGTTGTGAACCACGACACCCTCCGCCGGCGACAGAATCACGCACTTTGCAATCTGATCTTCGATATCGCGAAGTTTGTCTTCTTCCTCCGCAAGCACGCTCGTGTCGGACTCTAGCTTGGCTTTGGCAGCTTCAATATCGCTTTCAAATTGAACTTTGAACTTTTCTTTTGTCAGTCGCTCCAATATCCCCAGGCGCTTCTCGGCGGACTCGAGCATATTCAATGCGTTGGAAACCGAGAAACCTTCAGCCTGAACCTGAGTCTTCTTGTACATGCCTTTGGCTGCCAATCGCTCGGCGCTCTCAAGTTTGAGCGTCGCGTTCAAGTGATTCTGTTTGGCAACATCTATCTCGCTGAGGATCGCCCTGCGTTCCGACATGAATGTACCTTCCAAGTATTCCTGGAGAGCAATTTCGGCTGTTCGCACGGCGGCCTCCGAGCTGATTACCTGAGCATTGGCACTGGAAACGGCGATGCGCTGAGTTTTACGCTGATTGTCCAAAGCAGAAGCGTCCAGCTCGACAAGTTTGTCGCCCTTCTTGACGTAAGTGCCTTCTTCTATAACCCATAAAATGGGCGTCCCACCGCTACCCCCGCCGGAGCCTTGCGACTTGACCTGGCAGATCACGTCGATATTGCTGCTGCTCTCGATCTCCCCTTGTTCAATTACGATATGATCAAAAGGGCCTCGAATCACAGCTTGTGTCAATACCGATTCGCTGACAGCAGCTTGGCCAAATCCACCGTATTCATAAATGGCATAGCCGCCTCCGGCCAAAACGGCCAGCAAGGCAAGAGCAATAACCCAGACGCGGCCAGTCCTATTGGCTCTTTTTCTTAACGATTTCATGGAATGAATTCCGGGCTGATGGAACATCGCAAGCTCCGAATGCGTGGCGGGTGAAATGAGAACGGTAGGTGGATATTGCGCTCGATCGGGAATCCGCTATTTTAATTCGCAGGAAGTTCCTCGTCTGCGCTTCGGTGAGCAACTTGGACGAATAGCTCAGTCGCTCACGCTGATAGTATCTTACGGGAGTGTTAACCCCGCTGCCGTGAGGTAGTTTCGCAGATAATCTTTTTCGTTCGCCGGAAACCTGGGTTGTTTCCAGAATCTTCGACGAATTCCGAGTTTGCCCAAGTCCGTGACCAAAGTTGTCCGTGCGCTTGCGATAACTAGGGTACGCAGGCAATATCGCCTGACCGACCATTCGTGACCTAGTTTGAGCTTTGTGAAGGACGAAAAATGGCCAAATTCTATGTTCAAAGTGGCAATGTAAAGACAATTATTTCCGCAGAAGATGCTGAGAAGGCGGGCTTATGGGCGGTGCACTGCGCCATGCGTCAAGTTGTGCCGGTCTATGACGACGAGGAATTGACTCCTCAAGAAAAGAGCGAATTGTCCGTGGTTGAGGGAGTTCGCGTCTTGGGAAATAGCATTTGCATCAGCGAAATTGGCTTCGATCGCGATGATTGCCAGCAGCTCGACACCTTCGAACTTTTAGTGCATTGGCACCAATTGATGATTGCCTTGGCAAAGCTCGAAGCCATGACCCGCTGAATCTCGCCGAGGTTGGGTAGATGGCGGAATTGGCGGAACTGAAATCGGTTTTCCGCCGTGCAGCTACCAAAGCTAATTTTTCCCGTCTTGGGGACGAAGCAGTCCAGCGCTGGTCTGAAAGTATCTTCGGCGACGCGATTGTGCGGCCGACGATTGTTCGCGTTGTTGTCGTAAATCTTCCAAATTGGCATCGCACAACCTGCATCCGACTTCACGAATATGGAACTCAATGTAGTCCTGAACGCCCTCTTCGCTCGCACCCAACAAATACATTCCAAGCTGCTCGCGCGTCGGACAACTCAACTGGTTGCGTCGCCAGATTTCGCCGAGCCCATGCACGCCGGCTTCTCGCTGGCCAGCAATTAATACCAGCCGATCACGCAGCTCGGCGTCGACTCGCAGCGCCTGTTCCAGCGCCGACATGCCGGCTGTGGGCAACTGTTCATCCAAATAGGCTTGTAGTTGCTGGTCGCTAAACTTCAGTGACATCTTGGAGCACCACGAAATATAGAATGTGTTCAGGTCTGCGCTGCGAGCGTACACGGGGGAGCCGGACCTCTGGATTTCCCGCGGCAAGTTCAAATGGTTCCAGAAATCGAATAGCGGCCACAACGCCAGCCAGAGCCAGTATAAATGCTGCCACCCGCCGATGCTGCTGCGCTCGGACTAAATCTTAGAAATGGGGATAAGGTACGACACAAGTAGGCCTATACCAAACGTACTCGACGCTCCAACCAAGGCTAACCAAGGTACGGACAGTACAAACGAGAACTGTGGTCCCACAAACTGGGCGAGCATCAACAGCGCGAAGCCCGCACAGCAACCGATCATCGCTGCTGCCTGTCCGACGCGCTGCGTGAAGACACCCAGAGCAAACAGGCCGAGTATCAAACCCGAAGAAAAGCCAGCAATTTTGAGCGCATTGCTGACAACGGTATCTCCAATCCGCTGAGCGAAAATACCAATCAAAATTTGTAATAAACCGAAGCCAACAGCCAAGAATCGCGTCTGTGAAAGCAGTTTTCCCGCACTGGCGTCGCGGCCACTGGCCTTTCGCATGGGAATCAAAAAGTCATTGATCACAGCAGATGCCGATGAATTCAATGAACTGGATAATGTCGACATGGCCGCTGCCATGATCGCGGCCAGCATCAATCCAACCAATCCCGTGTTCTTCGGAAAAACATTGACAATGAAATGGGCAAAAACCTGGTCGGCGCGGTCCGGCGCAGCGATTGTGAGGTTCGAGTCGTAGTAAGCTGCCAATTCAACTCCTATGAACAAGAACAAGGCAAACTGTGCAAACACGACAAAGCCGCTCGCAAAAAGAGCTCTGCCTGCGTCCGTACGACTGCGTGCACTCAAGTAACGTTGAACCATCATCTGATCTGTGCCATGTGTTCCGATCGTTAGGAAGCCACCTCCAAGCAAACCGCCCCAAAAACTGTACTTAGCATTCCAATCAAAGTCGATCACCTGTAGTTTTTGGTTCGCTTCGCAAAAACTCCAAAGCTCGGTCCAACCGCCGGGTATATAAGCCGCGATCACGAATAGACTAACGATGCCACCGAACATGTAAATCACGAACTGAATGCAGTCGTTCCAAACTACCGAGCGCATGCCACCAAAAAATGTGTAGATAATGGTTATAACGCCAACGACAACAGCGCTGAACCAAAGCGGCCAACCCACCAAAGTTTGCAGCACAGTCGCCGCCAAGTAGAGCCGCAGGCCGTCGCCCAAATTGCGGGCGATCAAGAAGATGACCGAAGCCAACCGTTTGACATTCTCGCCAAATCGATTTCCTAGCACCTGGTAGGCGCTCGATAAAGAGCCGCGGAAATAAAGCGGCAAGAGTACACTGACTACAATCCAACGTCCACATATATAACCAATGGCCATCTGCAAGAAACGCATGCCGGTTGGCCCATATCCCTCTCCAGGCACAGAAAGCACGGTTGCAGTACTGGTTTCAGTCGCCACAATCGAACCAAGTATGGCCCACCAGGGAAGATTTCGATCACCCAGCAGATAGGACTCGACCGTAGTACTTTTTCCACTCAAGAGTAGTCCAACGCCAATGGAAATGCTGACCGCAGCAATTAATACGGCAAAATCAAAGAGTCCTATCGATAGCATTTTTCCCCTTCGCTGGTCGGCACTTTCAAGCCGCAGACGCTATTCATAATGCAAGGCTGAGGACAGTTGCAACCGGGCGGCGCGTTCGGCGGGAATCAAGGAAGATACCATCACAACTAATATTCCGATCAGCAGACAGGCTAAAATAAGTCCGGGTCGAAATTGAAACTGGATGTCGTGTCCTAAAACGGCTTGGGCAGACAAGCTAATCGCATAGGCTACAAAGACGCCTGCAATTGCACCGGGTATCAGTCCCATTAGCCCTAGCAGCGTGGCTTGAGCAATGATCATTCTTCTCACTTGTCCACGTGTCATCGCCACCACTCGCAGCATGCCGATCTCACGCGTCTGCTCCAGAATGTTCATCGTCAGCGTGTTGACCAACCCCATCGTAGCGATCACGCAGCCAAGAGCTAGAAGCATCCAGAGGCTAGCGATGACCCCATTGATCATGGCATCGATGTACTGAACCAAATCTGCATACGACTGCAGCAGCAATCCATTCGCCCTGCAGTACTCGTTGAGTTCCAGCTCCACTTGTTCCAGCTGTCCTGGTTTGGCTTGAACAACGTAGGCGTCCACGCCCGATACGCTGAGCAGCTGCTCCGCAACGTCGCGGGTCAAATAAATGGTGAGTCCGCCAGCCAGGTAGTCGTTCACGATCGCGGCAATATCCAGCTGCTCGGTTCCATTTTCCGTTTCCAGCGGTATTCGATCACCGACTTTCAAGTTCTGTCGCTGTGCAAGCACGCTGCCGACAACAACCTGGCCGGACCGCAAACCGTCGATCGCTTGCTTGCCCGTGCCATCTACCAAGTCGAAGAATTTCTCTGGATCTCCAATAAATTCTCTAACGATGAGGAGAACGGAACTCTCACCGGATTGCGCAGTCACAAATCGCATGGGGTCAAGCGATTCGATACCGGGAATTTTTCGCAAGTTTTCACCGGTGTCTTCCGGTAAATCGGCCGCATCACCAGTGGCTAAATCCGGCATGGTGGCTCGAACAAAAAAATCGCCCAGTATGGCCCGCGAATACCAATTGGTGATGTTCTGCACGTTATCAAGAATGTTCCCAGCCATACCTGCACTAGTGCTGATCGCGATAAAGAGTACCCCGACCGTCAACGTGGTACGGCCAATGTGCCGAGTTAACTGTTTTTGAGCCAGCCGCGACTCGACACCCATGAACCAACCCAAGCAAGTTGCGATCGCCTGTGAAACAGTGGTCAGTAATACAGGAATTAACAGCACGCAGCCAAGCAGGATACACACGATCGCTACAACGTCGGCTCCAATAGGCAATTGATCGGTCACTGCTAATCCAAGAAAGACCAGCCCAATTGGAATAAGCAAAAACCCAAGCGGCGTTGCGCGGCGAATTACTTCATCATTGTGTTGCAGCTCTATGGCACGCATCGCTTCCAATGGATCAACGCGACTGGCGCGTCGTGCGGGCAACAAAGCTCCCAGTAGCGAAACGGCGATTCCGACGGCCACAGCGACCACAAATGGTCCAGCTGTAATATGAGGACCCGGCAATTGAACACGCATGATTTGCTCGGTCAGCGTATTGAGATAGCTGGCCCCCCAGACACCTAGGAAACAACCCGCTATCGACCCGAGAATGCTGAGCCAAAGCGCTTCTCGCAAAATCATCCACAGTACTTGTTTTCGCGTCGCTCCGAGCGCGCGAAGTACGCCGAGCTGCCTACGTCGTTCACCGACGGCCATCTGAAAGGTATTGTAGATGATGAAAGTTGCAATGAGCACGGCAAATGCAATGGCCATCCTTAAGCCATTCTCGGTTGCGAACATTGTTTCCTGTGCCATATCGCTGGAACCGCGCGGGCTTCGCACAGTCACGCCCTCAGGGAGTTTGGCCTGCAGATGTTGGTTAACGCTAGCGAGCTCCGCATCGTCATCCACAATTAGTTGAATTTGGTCGATGTTTTTTCCAGTTCGAAAGACGCTCTGCGCAGCAGGAAGCACCAAGTACACAGCGCTTCCAAGTGCTATGGCAGTGCCACTGGGGCGAACAAGTCCGACAACTCGAAACTCTTTGAGTCCGCCCCTTCCTAGTAGTTTGACTTGCGTGTCGACAGCAAAGTTGAGAGAAGCAGCAAAGCTGCTGTCTACCATAATTTCGTCCACCGTTTGCGCGTCGGGCAAGCGGCCAGCAACAACTTCGTAGTCTCTAACTTGCTGATCAATCCTGGGATCGATTCCAAAGACTTGGGTTCGCGCTTTTTGTTCACCCACAAACAGCACGGCGACGCGATTGATCGCCGGTGCAGCAACCGAGACTCGGGGGGTTTCGCGGACTGTCGCCAATACGCTGTAAGGAAATCCACCGGCACTATCGGAGATCAGCTCTAAATCGGAGTTGCCCGAGACGGCTTTCAGCATTTCGCGCTGCGCGCTGCGCGATGTGGAGGTGGCCAACAGCACGGCAACCACAGCGCCGACGCCGATGGCAATACTGAAAAATGTCAGGAAGATTCGGCTGGGGCGGGCTCGGACTTCGCGTAAGCTGAATTTGGCTAAGGACATTTAAGTATCCTTGGCGACAAGAAGTTCTGGTAGCGCCAGGATTTCGTGCGGAGCTCCATCGTGTTCGATCAGTCCATCGCGGATTGAAATAATTCTCTTGGCAACGCGCGCGACATTGGAGTCGTGCGTGACCATGACGATGGTCTGACCACGCTCGTGAACCAATTGGTCTAGTAACGCCGAAATGCGCTCAGACTGTCGCGAATCCAGATTTCCCGTGGGTTCGTCGGCGAGCAGCAGCGCGGGTTCGATGACAAGCGCTCGAGCGATGGCGATGCGCTGTTGTTCGCCGCCCGACAACGCTGAGGGCAGGTGCGAGCGGCGGTGAGTCATTTCAACCATCTCTAACGCTCGAAGCGTTCTCTGGGCCACTTGTTTCCCACGCTGACCATCGAGTTCGAGCGGGAGCGCAATATTCTCCTCCGCCGTCAAATTCGGCAGTAGGTTGAACGACTGAAAAATGAAACCCAAACGCCTGCGCCGCAGTTTTGTCCGCTCGTCCTCAGAGATCTTCGCAAGATCAACACCCTCGAGCAGAACTCGGCCGCTGGTCGGCGATTCGACCCCGCCTAGGATCGTCAGGAGCGTACTCTTACCGGATCCAGAGGGGCCCATGATAGCGACGAACTCGCCGCTTTGGATCTTTGTAGAGACTCCTCTCAGAGCCTCTACTTTCCCTTCGCCGACGCCATAGCTCTTCGTAACGTCGCAAACTTCCAGAATGGTCATACGATCCGCCGCAAGTGATATTCCTTCTCTGTTAGCCCTTTATTGTAGCGTAAGGACTCCACTACTGTTACTGTGCTAGCTGGCACTTAATTCCTGGCACCTAATTTATCGCTTACCCGCAGAAGCCGGGGACACGTTTGCCTAGGCGTTGCAGAGGTCAAACACAGTCAAATCTTCTTACCACGGAGCAGGCTCAATGTCTAACCAGCCACGGGTTCAGCCGAGGCGGAGGCATTGTCGGTATCGACCATTTCGATGGTAACGCGTTGCACTACGCGCTTGGTGGCTCGCAATACCGTGATGCGTATGCCCTCAAATTCGACTGTTGTACCCGCTTTGGGGATTTCCGATAAACGATGTACCACCAGTCCGCCAATTGTGTCGTAATCGTCAGACTCGGGTAATTCAACTCCCAGCAGCTTTCCGATACTTTCGATTGGTACTTTGCCTTCTGCTTCAACGCGATGGGCCTCTTCGTCATACACCAGATCGCTATCCTCCTCGATGTCAAGTTCGTCAGCAATCTCCCCAACGATTTCCTCGAGTGCATCTTCGATCGTGACAACCCCAACGAACTGATTGTATTCATCCACCACGATTGCCATGTGATTTCGATTATGCAGGAATATTCGCAGGAGTTCGTCCACCGGCTTGCGAGCGGGAATAAACCAAGGCTTTCGCAGGATGCCCTCCAGACTATTCTCGTTCGGCACGAAGGATTTGTCCGCAAGTGCGAACAAAATATCTTTTACGAATAAAACGCCGACAATATTGTCGAGCGTGCTGCGATAGACGGGCAAACGCGTGCGTCCGCAATCGGCAACAAAGCGAACGACTTCGTCCCACGGCATGTCCAAGCTAACCGCATCCACCATACTCCGAGGTGTCATGATGGATTGAACGTCGTTTTCATCTAAATCCATCACACCCTGAATCATCTCCGGAACGCCTTCCGAAAAGACGCCATCGCGTTGCCCGGCGGTGATCATCGTGCGAATTTCATCTTCAATCATTTCTTCTTCGAAACTCTCGTCTTCAGGCTCATCCGTCAGGCGTTGCCCAACCCAAGTGAAAACATCACCCAATCCTAAGAAGGGACCGGTGAGGACTGCTAGTCCCTTCCAGAATGGCCAGGAATGGAACAGGAAGAAAGATGAGCTGTAACGCACCGCTAGACGTGGCAACCACAACCCAGCCAGGGTCAATAACACGAGCCAGCTGACGATCCAGCCGAAGATTGTAAAGTTGCTGACATCCGTCCAAAGTCTGCCGTCCTGGACGGTTACATCACCGCTCGTAAAGAACCAGGCCCCCGCTGCCAACGATCCCAGCACTAAGCCGAACAGCAGCAGGTACTGAGCGGCGATCGCCACTTGTTCGTACTCATCCAGAATCTCCCCAAATCGATCTGCTTTCCTGCGCAGTCTGCAATAGGCTTCTAGCTTCCTACCGTTGAAATTCTCTAATACGTGGACGCCAATCCCACCAATTAAAGTGAGTCCCCAACACACAATCATGAGCATGCCCAGCCAGGTAATACTCATTCGTAGCTCTCGCTGTGGGTAATGCTGTCCCAGCGCTGCAAGTGCTCGGAGGCCAGGTGTACACCAATCGCGAGCAGACAATCCTTTTCCATGAGCCGCATCTCCTGCCTTTCGATGGGATTCGTGTCGTCCATGCCCGCGACATGCAACAAACCATGAACGACGTATAACAATAGTTCGTCTTCAGCGCTCCAGCCCGCGGCAGCGCAAATTCGCTTGGCTGTCTCTGCGCTAGCAATCACTTCACCTTCAATGAAATCGTCCTCCTCGTCCAACAGGAAGCTGATCACATCGGTCGGCCAATCGTGGCCAAGCTCTTCTGCGTTCACCTGCTGTATCGTAGGATCATCGACAATGGCAATGCTGGCGTAAAACCTATTCATGCGGAATTGATTGGCAATCCACTGTGCAGCGCGACGAAAACGGGCCTCGTCGCCAAAGACTAGATCTCTGGCTGCGCCGTCTAAATGGTAAACAATGTCGAGTTCAATCTGAGCGTAGTTCATTTGTTTGCAAGAGAGTTGCGATGCCGCATTTGATTAATGTCTCAAGAAGTACGCATTCAACTAAGCTGAAGCCTGTCCGCTGTATTTAACGCGGCCATGGTAAATTGCCGTTAGTGACTTAACCAATGAGTTCTTCAATTGGTCGAGCTGCTGCAGTGTCAATCCGCACTCGTCGAATTGCCCATCCAATAGCTTTTTCATCGCAATTTGGTCAACCAAGTTTTGGATACGCGAGGAGGTCGGTTCGACCAAAGTTCTACTGGCGCTTTCAACCGAATCTGCCAGCATCAGCACAGCTGCTTCCAATGTTTGTGGCTTGGGGCCGGGATACCGAAAGCTGGTCTCTGAAACTTCCTCCTTGTTGGGATCATTTTGACTGCGCTTGGCCGCTTCGCGATAGAAGTATTCGACGAGAGTCGTGCCGTGGTGCTGTTCGATGAAGTCGATAATGGGTTTAGGCAAGCAATTCTTTCGACCCAAGTCAGCACCGTCCTTTACGTGGGCGATGATAACCAACGTGCTCATGGCAGGCTGCAAGGTGTCGTGGCAATTGCCGCCCTGCTCTTGATTCTCAACGAAATAGTTCGGTTTGAACATTTTTCCAATGTCGTGGAAATAGGCGCCAACCCGCGTTAATAGACCGTGGGCGCCGATCGCATCAGCGGCTGCTTCAGCAATTGCGGCAACATTGATCGAATGGTTATAAGTTCCTGGGGCGCGCTGCGCCAATTGTCGCAAGAGAGGATGGCTGGCGTCGCCCAGTTCCAAAAGACTCAGATCGGTTTGAACTCCAAAGAGTCTCTCGGTAAACGGCAGCAGGCCGAACATCAACACACCCGACAAAAGTGTAAATCCCCCAAGTCGAAATGACTCGGCAGCCAAGACCGGAAAAAGCACCATCCAATTGCGCTGCGTCCCCGTTCCGTCTGCGCTTGCAGGGACTGTAACGTCCAGTTTGCCGAGTACGATATCCACTCCCAAGTGAGTCATTGCAACGATCGTGCCAGCGGCCAGTCCGACATAAATAAGCTTCGTCCTTGTTCGAATGCGACCGAGTAGCAACACAACCGCGCAGGATCCACTGCAGATTGTGACGAACTCACCGATATCTAAACCGAGACTGAGTGTGATGCACAGTGATATACACGTCGTCATCAGCAACGCGACTTGACGCCCAAACGTAATCGTCATCGTCATTGCACACAGCAACAACGGAATGATCTCGGCACGCAGCGGATCTGGCGAACTGTAACGACAAATGGCACAAGTTACCACGACCAACCCCAGCAGCCGCAACAACTGAGTGGGGTTCGTGAGCAGCTGTCGGTCGTATTGAAAGTAGATGTACAAGCCACACAATAAATACAGTCCGGCCAACATACCTACAAACGCCAGCAGTCGAATTGTCGTTTCACCCCAAGACAATTGTTGCACCCAGGCTTCGTACTCTGCCCGCAACAGCGGCAGGTGCTCGGTGCGTGTTATGGGCTGTCCTGCTTGGGCTAATTTACTCACCGTTGGATAATAGGACACGATTGCATCTTCAACCGAATCTTCAGCTTTTCGGCGAGCCTCCTCGCTCTCGTTCTGATGGTAGGTAAGCGTTACTGGTAGGTTAGCAACCAAGAACTTGCTGACCATCTTGGCAATAATGACTGCATCGGGATTATTAAATGTCTGTTGAAAACGCTCTGCGACGACCTGAGGCAGCTCGGCAACGATCTCTGCATGGCGAACTTTGGTGATGTCAACAAAGACTTTGTCATCCGGCAGTCCGGCTGCAAATACAATAATGGAACGCTGATTACCCTGCTCGCTATCATGACCGATGGACTTGAGCACACCGGTTTCTGCGATGGGATCCAAGACTGCCCTGAGGGCCTGATCGAACTTGCCGCCCTCCAGCTTGGTTCGCTCGTCCACCAGCAGCCGCAGTCGCGATAGGGCATCGGCCTCGGACAGCGTGGTAGCGCTGTTTTCGCCGTCCTCCACGGGCATCAACTCGGCCAAAGTTTTCCGCTGTTCGTCGGATAGTTCTTCGTAGGGTGTTTCTCCCAGCAGCGACGAGAATTTGTTCTTGATCGTGTTCACCAACTGTGTCATTGGCTGTGTGCGGTTTTCGTAGGAACAAAGCACTTCGCGCCGCTTCTGTTTTCGCAACATTTCGGTCTGCCGAGAATCCACCATGTCGAAGGCCACGCGCGCAACAATGTCGCGCTGCGGTATCTGGCCTTCGCGGTAAGCAAATGAAGGTTGCCAGCCATGCATGATCACGGCGATCAAGGCCGCAGCACACATAGCAATTGCCATTTGTATCAGGTTCTTACCAGATAGTATCTGGCGAAACCAACGATGGAGCGAGCTGGGTTCGAGTTGCAACGAGGCAACGCGTTCGCTTCGAGTACGCTTGGTGGTAGGTGATGCCATCCGAGTTTTTAATTCTGCGAGCTGGGCTCGCTATCCTCCTCTGGGTCCATTCCGCGTCGCAATTCGTACCGACCGACAATTTCTTGAACCAGCCGATGACGTACGATGTCAGCGGCTGCCAATGAGACGAAGCTGACACCGCGCAATCCAGCCAGTCGGTGCCAGGCATCTCGCAATCCGCTGGTCACACCGCCGGGCAAATCTACCTGAGTTATATCACCAGATACGACAATCTTGGAATGCTCCCCCATTCTTGTCAAAAACATCTTCATTTGAGCTGACGTCGTATTCTGAGCCTCATCTAGGATAATAAATGCCCCATTTAGGGTTCGTCCTCTCATGTATGCGAGGGGTATGACTTCGATGACATCGTGCTCCATCAGGTATTTTACCTGGTCGTAGTCCAGCATTTCGTTGAGTGCATCGAGCAGTGGTCGCAAATAAGGGTTTAGCTTCGCTTGCAAATCGCCGGGCAAGAAGCCGAGGCTCTCGCCCGCTTCGACGGCTGGGCGAACCAAAACTATTTTTTGGATTGCGCGGCTTTTGAGGGCTTCAACGGCCAAGGCGACCGCCAGATAAGTCTTACCGCAGCCCGCTGGACCACGACAGAAAGTCAAATCGTTTTCGCGAATGGCTTTAATATAGGCTGCTTGCCCATCTGTTTTTGGTTTGATCTTCCGCTGCATATGCGGCAGGCTAACCTCGACCGCGGCGCGGGCGCTGTGCGCAACCGCATCTTGTTCTCGCACTTCCCCGCCCGATTTTTTGGTGTTGGTCGTGTTGGCACCAAGCGCACTTTGCACATCTTGCAAAGTCAGGCCACCAGATTGCTGCGCGCGTTGATGGAGCGATTCCATTAAACCTGTTGCGTGACGTACGGCTTCCTCTTCGCCCACAATTTTCAACTTGCCGTCACGATGGGTAATGGCCACGCCAAAGTGATTTCGAATGATCTTCAAATATTGATCCTGCGGGCCGAACAAACTTAGAATTGCAGCTGGGTCAGTCAAGTTGATGTTCGCTTCCGACATGCTATATCCTACTGTCCGGGGCCTTGAATCCAACCGGTCATGATTACGAGATGGCCGACGACCGCAGCCGGTAAAAGCGAATCCGTTATATCCCAAAGTCCACCCAGGCCGGGCAATAGTTTGCCGCTGTCCTTGCAACCCAGTTCTCGCTTGAAGATGGACTCGAGCAAATCGCCAACGATACCTGCCATGGTCAATAACACGCCGAGCAAAACAACTCCGAATAAATGCACGCTCACGCGTTCAGTGCCGTAAGCCCAAGGCGCACACACACTGAAATAGATCCACCCCGCCAGAACAGCCACCAACGTTCCCCCAATTAAACCTTCGACAGTTTTGCCGGGGCTCACTGCTGGACAGAGCTTTGTTCTGCCGAATGCCCTGCCACTGAAATAGGCACCGGCATCCGAGAATTTTGTGATAAGGATCATGCCGACCAGCAGGAATAATCCCCAACTGGACGATCCAGTTAAACGAAGCGCGACTGCGAATGCAAAGCAGATTCCAAAATAGACTGACACCCAACCGGACAAGATAGCTCGCTGAAAAAATCCAGAATTGGCCTGATAAGTCGGAATATACCAAACGAAGCTGCCGAAAAGTGCCAGCGCAGCAGCGGCTAGAGGCCAACCTAGCTTTCCAAGCGCGCAGTCTGCAGGATAGGTTCCAGCAAACAGCGGCCAGTAGACTGGGATCGTGGCAGCCAGCATCACGCCCGCACAGCCGATCAATGCAGGGGCATCGATCGGCCCCTGTGGGCCTCGGCGGCACATCCAAACACATTCGATGGCACTGCCGAAGATCAGATAAACGCCTAGCGGTACCATCCAAAATCCAACGACGGGAGCATAGTATGCATCCAGTCCGACAAAGACCAGGGCAGAGCTGATCACTACCAAAGCAGAAAGTAATCTATAACGCAACAACTAAGTGGGACCTCCGAGACGCGCGTCCATTCATTGGGTCGATTCTTGTGGTTCGGTAAGTCCGCCGAATCGGCGGTTTCGGTGAGCAAAATCGCAAATGGCTTCAGCTAAATGAGTGCGGTCGAATTCGGGCCAAAGCGTTGGTGTCACCCATATTTCAGCGTAGCTAATCTGCCACAAAAGAAAGTTGCTGATCCGCATCTCTCCACTCGTGCGAATCAACAAATCGGGATCCGGCAAATTGGCTGTGTACAAGCTTTGACTTACCAACTCTTCCGTGATTTCGCTGAAATCAAGCATCCCCAACTGCACTTTTTCGGCGATGGTCGCAATCGCATCGACGATCTCGCTGCGCGATCCGTAGTTGATCGCTAACACAAGGGTCATACCAGTGTTATTGCGGCACGCTTCGATGGTGCGATCCATTTCGTCCTGTACTTCTTGGGGAAGCCGCTCGCGACGTCCGATAATCTGCAGCCGCAAATTGTTTTCCACCAAGCTTTCACGCTCCGCGATTAAATACTCGCGCAGCAGAGTCATCAGAAATTCTAACTCTTGCGCCGGCCGCTTCCAGTTCTCACTGCTCAGACAGTATAGTGTCAGGGCTTCAACGCCAAAATCTCTGCAGGCTTCCATCGTTCTACGTACGGACTCCACCCCGCGCAGATGGCCCTCGATGCGAGGCAAATTCTGCTGTTTGGCCCAGCGTCCATTGCCGTCCATGATGACCGCTATATGCTTAGGACGCCGCTCAAGCGGCACCGGCAGGTCCCTATCGTGCGCACTTTTACCGTCGTTTGACAAATCGAACCTTTCTTCCGATCACGCGACCAGCGTCATCAATTGTTTGCGATCGACGAATATCGTTTGCTCGCGATCTGGTCCCACCGAAATCACTTTCACGGGGACGCCGACCAGTTCTCCAATACGATTGAGATACTGATGGGCTAGTTCCGGTAGATCCTCTGGAGACCTCGCCCCGGTCACATCCTGCTGCCAACCACGATGTGTCTCAAAAACCGGTTTCGCCCGCCGCAACATCGCTGCATCGCACGGGAATCTGTCAACGCGTCGGCCGTCGATTTCGTAGGCAATGCACACTTTGATTTCATCAAAATGCGCCAACACATCCATCATCATCAAAGCCAACGAATCGACGCCGCCCAGTCGAGCAGTATAGCGTACGGCAACTGCATCGAACCATCCACATCTGCGCGGACGGCCCGTCGTCGTGCCATATTCACGTCCAAGCTCCCGAATCTTTTGCCCAGTTTCACAGCTCAATTCGGTTGGGAATGGGCCGCCGCCCACGCGCGTGGAATAAGCTTTTGCAACACCGATCACACGTCGAATCCACTTGGCAGGCACACCCGAACCACTGGAGATGCCAACTCCAGATGAATTGCTGCTGGTTACAAACGGGTAAGTGCCATGGTCGATATCCAGCAATGAACCCTGGGCTCCCTCCATTAGAAGCCTCTTGCCTGCGTCCAATTCGTCCAAAAGTCGATTGGTGGTGTCGCCGATCATCGGCGCCAGCTGCTTGGCCCATGCCTGGGCCTTCGCCGTTATTTCCTTCGCGTCTAGTTTAGTTGGCCGCGCTTGCTCGGCGACTTCGGAGCTTAGACTTGCTAGCAGACTATTCTTGGCATCGACAATGTGGGCAATGCGCTCAGCCAAGTCGGGCTGCATCAAATCATTCATACGCACCGCATAGTTTCTGCCAACTTTATCGCGATAGCAGGGCCCAATGCCTCGAAGTGTCGTGCCTATGTTTTCGCCAAGAACGGCCAAGCCATTCATTGCCTGGTCTTCGGCCAAATGCCAGGGCATCACCAGATGGGCGCGCTCGCTAATCATCAAATTAGTTCGTGGATCAACGCCGCGAGATTCCAGCCCTTCCAACTCGCT
The DNA here is from genome assembly GCA_041736515.1 of Pirellulaceae bacterium. Lineage (GTDB taxonomy): Bacteria > Planctomycetota > Planctomycetia > Pirellulales > Pirellulaceae > Aureliella. Next base: position 9,857 of record JBGSTP010000135.1, on the reverse strand, counting down.
AATCAGCGTCGATGGCTCGATCACCACACCAGGCGTTATGAAGTTCGCAACATTGGAATGCAAAATGCCGCTAGGAACATGATGGAGTTTGTAGACTTCGCTACCGCTGACGACTGTGTGGCCTGCATTAGCGCCTCCTTGATACCGAACCACGCAATCGTGGTCTGGAGCCAGTAAATCGACTAACTTTCCCTTGGCCTCATCGCCCCATTGCAAACCTATCACACATGCTGCTGGCACAGTTCTCTCCTGGATGGCACCCGAACAAACGGAGAAGTATCAGGCCGCTAAAGAGATGAGTCAAGTAAGCGGACTGGGCCTTAGAGCCAGATCACTATTCCAGCTGCCTCAGAAATAGTACCGTTAAATCAGCTATACCAATTGCGCCCGCTGCCCCGTTGGTTGCCCTGCGGTACGCTTTGTTTTCCAAAACCGGAAGCGCGAGTTTTGAAGTTGCGAATATGGGCCACGACGCGAAAACTATACAAGAGACAAGCCCCCGAATGGAGGCGCAGGATCGAATGTGCCGACCCCTCAGGCCAGGAAAGCCTCAAGAATTGCTGGTCCTGTGCTCCGCGGCACCGCAGGCGGCGTTTCGAGCCTTGCACCCCAACAAAAATAGCACGCCGCAGGTTTCTCTAGATTTACCCAGAAATTCCCCCTAGCTTTACGAGATTTCAGGCAAATCATCAACAAGCTAGTGGTATTCTGCGTCCGAAAAAGTGTAAACTTAAGGTCGTCCAGGTGCGTAGTCAAAATGCACGGGTGTAAGTTTCCGAAGCACTTTAGAATTAGAGTTACTTATTTAATGGCACTCTTGATACTACGCGTCTGCTTTATCTGCGTTGCTGCCGGTATTGCGACATTATTTTTAAACGTAGGGCTGAGCGGACCATCGTATATCCCCTATTTAGTGATCTTTGGCACCGTGCTGCTTGCGCTAGGCGTAATTGCTGTCGATATTTTCACCCCGCGAAAGCAGATCGAAGTTATTTCAGCCGTCTATTTTGGATTGCTCGTGGGCGTTCTGCTGACCTACGTGCTGTGGGTTGCGCTGGCCCCGCTGATTCCGACCGGACCGTATGCGCCGCCCGTGGTCCTATTGATGGCAGCCATCCTGTGTTATGGCTGCACAAGCCTACTGCTGCAGACTAAAGATGACTTTCGGTTTGTAATTCCTTATGTCGAATTCGCGAGGGATCTGAAGGGCTTGCGTCCCATCGTGCTCGATACTAGCTCGATCATCGATGGGCGGCTGGCTGAGTTGGCAGAAACGAATATTATCGAAAGCCAATTGATCATGCCGGATTTTGTTCTCGCCGAATTGCAGGCCATCGCTGATAGCAACGATCGACTGCGGCGTGCCCGCGGACGTCGCGGGTTGGACATACTCAATCGGTTGCGGACGCAGCCCAAAATTGAGTTCCAGATTTACGATCGCGATTTGCCGGAGTTTGCTGGTCAACCCGTGGATATGAAGCTGGTGATGTTGGCAAAACACTTGGATGGAAAAATCATCACCGGTGATTTCAATCTAAACAAAGTGGCCAAAGTTCATAATGTACCCGTTATCAATCTGAATGAAGTGGCTGCCTCGCTACGGCCGCAATTCCTACCCGGGGAAACGTTCGAAGTTAGAATTGCTAAAGCGGGTGAAGGTCCCGAGCAAGGTATTGGCTACCTGGACGATGGTACCATGGTGGTCATCGAAGGCGGCCGTCACCGTATCAACGCCACTCTGCCGGTGGTTGTGACCAGCACTTTGCAGACGCAGGCCGGCAGAATGCTCTTTGCTAAAGTAGATGAAGCTGCAGTACGCTCCGGTGCGTAACGGTCAAGAGCGCACTCAAACCTAGGGCTTTTCATGCTTTCGCAAACAGTGGAATACGCTCTGAGAGCCATGATCCATTTGACCTATTTGGCTCCGGAAGCTTGTTCTACCGATGAACTGGCCGATTCAACTCAAGTGCCTCGGGCTTATCTATCCAAAGTATTGCAGGGACTCCGGCGCGCGGGAATCGTAAACTCGCGCCGGGGTATTGGCGGTGGTATTTGTTTGGCCAAACCTGCCGATCAGATCACGATCTTGGCTGTTGTCAACGCCGTCGAACCGCTGCGACGTATTGCAACTTGTCCGCTCGGGTTGAAATCGCACGGTACGCGACTGTGTCCACTGCATAAAAAGCTAGATGCGGCTTATGAAACAGTGGAAAGCTCCTTTGCCGAAACAACCTTAGCAGAGATTGTTTCTGCACCTCACTTCGGATCTAAGCCGCTGTGCCAGTCCTGAGTTCCACGCGTGTTAGCCTGGATTGCCAGCACACTTTGTGGGGTTGCAATGCATTCGACAGGTCCTAGTTTGATTGGCCTCGTTTGGCCTTCAATCTCCGACTAGCAGATAGCAGCGCGTCCTGCTCAAGCTGCGATAGGGATTCCAAACCCTCGCGGTGCAGCTTGCGTAGAATTTCATCCACATCGGAGGACTTAGACAAGGTTTCTTCAGCGGCATCCATCAGGATTTCGTTATTGGTGATATCCACCGCCGAAGTCCTGCGTTCGATCTTGCTCTGCGCACCGCCCGCCTCCCCGCGAAACTTCGTATGCGCAGTTTTTATTTCCTTCGCATGCGGCCTATGTTTTCGCAGCAGCACGGGCGCATACTGCTCCTCGATCGATTCCGCCCGCGACGATTCCCATTGGCCAGCGACAAATAAATATACAGAAGCGGCGATTACACAGTACCATCCAGTTATTTCTTGGCCGGACAGTAGGCTGACGCACATCAGGGCCATGCCAACCCCGAGCAAAAATGTAGATAACCGGGAAACTAGTCCAGCCACATTGCGAAAGACATGCGGTTCTTGCGAATTACTATGCCTCATGCTGAACAGCGCGAACAACGTGGCCCGCATGTCGAAGGGCACCGTTGGCAGTAAGTGCAAACTAAACAGAAAAATGTTGACCCACATAATCTGAGAAGCCCAGGCTTGGCTGGTCCAGCCTCCCTTGAGATCCAGCAGATCTGGCGTTGAGAGTGTTGCCGCGTCGGCCTGTATCATCGCGGCGCTGACAACGAAGCCGAGCAGCGCGAGACCGGCCGTCGCCAACTGACCAGCCAGCGAATAGATCAACATGCGCTTGGCAGGCAGGTACTCGTAATCGGTTGACAGATTTCCAGTTGGGCCAATCGTCGTCTCCATTTCGAGGTGGCTGTCGCCAATTACCAACTGCTGAGCGGCGACGCGCACAGCAATTGAAAGCAGCCAAACGATTGGCATTGTGAAAGCGGCAGAAATCAGTTCACCCAAGCCCGGGCGGGATGTGCCAAACAGTACAAAGCTGACCGAAATGGCGCCCAGCGTCAAAAGCAAAGACGAATGGATTTCGGCTTGGCTAAGCCCCCAGAAATTGGGTAATCGCAAAGTCCATTGGCGCAGCCGTTGAAGTAGTTTCATGTTGGCAGGTATATTTCGGCCAATTGTGTCGGTGTCGAGCGTTTGTACCATTTTGCACATTGATGGTACATTCAACAACTAGATTTTAGTCGGCAAGGCAAACTTGCCGCTAGAATTGCTATATAAATTGTAAGCCAACACACGCGTCGTCGCGATCAGCCACACCGCTTATACGCGGCCCCGCCAACCTTGCTACAGCCTCGATGCTTGTACATACGAATGCGGAACCCAATTGGATTTCAGCCCTGCGGGGGGGCGTAGCCACCGTTGCCATGCGGTCGAGTTGCTGCAGTTTTTTTTAGCCATCGCTGCCAAGCAGTCGGGGAGCCATCGCTCAAACGCCCGCATTGCGCAGCGCTTTGGCGGCATGTTCTGGCGATAGCGGGTTGATGTAACAATCGCTGCCCCATTCAAAGCCAGCCACTTTGGTAATGCGCGGGAATAACTCTAAACGCCAATGGAAACAGTTGGAGTCGCGGTAATGGAACGGAGCCGTGTGAATGATGAAATTGTAGGCCGCGTCGGGATAGCAGCGTTCCAGTCGCCGCACCAGCCGATGTGTCAACCAGGAAAGCTGTTCGAGTTCCACGTGCTCCAGCAACTGGAATGCGCTTTGATGACGCTTTGGAATGATGGTCACCATGGAAGGCAGGCGACTGGCAAACGGGCAAAAGGCGATAAAATCGGGCGTGTGCTCAACAATGCGTACACCCTGCTCTAATTCGTCCTCGGCCATGCGGCAGAACAAACACTGCGATTGCTTCTCCACGAACATCGCCATACGCTGTACGGCCCGCTCCACGTCCGTTGGAATGAGGTCGGTAGCGATCAATTGTGAGTGCGAATGGTAGAGCGAGGCACCGGCATCCATCCCGACATTCTTGAACACCACCGCATAAGCTAATTCCTGCTGATCGAGCCAGAAATGCAATCGATCACGGTAGGCAGTGAAGACTAACTGCATCGTTTCGCGATCCAACTGAGAGATACTTTGCAGATGCGTCGGGCATTCGACGATCACTTCGTGGGCGCCAGTCAGCAGGTGCTTGCGGAACAAGTCGATGGCTTCTAGATCGCCTGCCGCCGAGAATTCAGTTCCCTGGACTGGCGGTTCGCTCTCTCCGCTCGCCAACACGCCGGCTCGTTGGAAGGCCGCGTTCACTGCCGGAAATTTATTGGGCACAACTCGGACACTCCAGTTCGCGGAATTAGTCGCCCGTTTCTTGCCATAGCACGCCACGGCTTCCGGTGTGTGCGCTTCGTGGCCAAGACAGAAAGGGCAATCTGGATTGTCAACCGCGTCGGGCGGCCGGGAAACAAAGTCATTGGGGCGGCAAGTGCGTTGCGGCGCAATGATGACCCATCGATCCGCCAACCAATCGTGGCGCATCTCGCTGCTAGTCGAGTCCTCGTGGCGACAAGCCATCACAGGTCCTTTGGCGTCATTTGGTGAACTTGCTCTCGATGGTTCGCTCAAAAACCTCCATGTAGTGTCGTGCACTTTGTGTCCATGACCAGTCATCTCGCATTCCTGTCTCAACAATTTGAGCCCACTGGGCCGGATTATGCAAATATAAATCGACTGCCTTATTGACCGAGCGTTCCAATCCCACGAGCGAATAGTCGTCAAATCGAAACCCAGTGGCAGTCTTTAGCTGTAGGTTGGCCGTACTCGCATCGCGAACGGTATCTGCTAGTCCACCGGTCGAATGCACGATGGGTACCGTTCCATACTTCAAGCTGTAAAGTTGATTCAAACCGCAGGGTTCGTAGCGACTGGGCATCAAGAACATATCGGACGCCGCTTCGATCCGATGGGCCAATTGCTCAGAGAACTCCATTCTCGCAGCCAGCCTTGGCGGATTCTTCTCCGCCAAATGTCTCAGTTGGGATTCGTAGCGCGGTTCGCCCGTTCCCAGCATGGCCCACTGTACTTCGCGACTTTCGACCCAATGTTCGAGCAGCGGCAACAGCAGGTCCCACCCTTTTTGATCGGCCAAGCGACTGACGATGCCGATCAACGGCATGTTGGGATTAACCTCCAAACCCAACTCGATCTGCAATTGGCGTTTGCATTCTGCTTTGCCCTCTCTCCAACTGCTTACCGAATAATTGCTCGGAAGGAAGCGATCGGTTTGGGGGTCCCACTGCGCGTAGTCCACTCCGTTCACAATGCCCAGCAAGTGGTCGCCCCGCGAGCGGAGGGTTGTCTCCAGTCCGCAGCCAAACTCTGGTCGCGTAATCTCCTGAGCATAGGTGGGGCTGACTGTTGTAACCGTGTCCGCAAAGGTAATTCCCGTTTTCATTAGATTTAGATCGCCATAAAACTCCATTTGCTGAAAGTTGAAGTACTTCCAGTCCATTCCGGTCAACGGCATGTCTAAATGCCAAAATCGCCCTTGGTATGCCAAGTTGTGGATTGTCATTACGGATCGCACGTTTTCCATCCAGCGAAACCCACCATGCTTGGTTTGGATGTAGGCGGGCACCAAGCCGGATTGCCAGTCATGGCAGTGCGCAATGTCGATATCCAAATTCAATTGTTCAATGGCTTGGATGACAGCGCGACAGAAAAAACAGAATCTCTCGCAGTTATCCCGATACTCCCCTTGACGCTCCTGATACAGTCCCTCGCGATCGTAGTACTGGGGTTGGTCGATCAAATACACATCGACGCCACTGTTGGGCAAACGTGTGTGAAGAATGCGACATGCCACATGCCGCCCGCCGATCGGAATGGTGAAAGTGATCGGTGTTGGCTCGATCCGCAATCCGCTACGAATTACACTTCGATACGCAGGTAGGAAGGCACTGCAACGACAGCCACATTTTTCCAAAGCCAGCGGGAGTGCGCCACATACGTCGCCTAACCCACCAGATTTGGCCAAGGGTATCATTTCACTGGATATGGTGGCAACGTGTAAAGACTTCAAGGATCTAAGGCCTGGGCTTGGGTGCGATTTAAAGGAATTCTTCTGAGAGCGTAACCGCTATGCTCTCTCGCGAATTTGTCGGCATCAGTGCCCGCCGGAATGAGGCGAGCTATGGCCCGTCCGATAAAAACGGCAACCTCGGCGCAGTGCATCGTAACCCGTCGCGCGAACGAGGTACGCCGTTCACAAATCTTTCGTGCTTACTTCGTCGCTCTACGGGGCTGTTGATTGTTGCAATCTCAATCTCAATCTCAATCTCGACGTCGCTAATCCTATGGCCATTGGCGAGGCTTGGTGTGTGATACCTCGCCTTCGGCTAGTGCTTCAACAAAATTTAACTTTAGGGTTTGTAGTTTTATTATAGAACGATTGTCCCAATCGTTTTCATAAGCAATTGGGACAATTGCACTACACTGAACCCTAATTTTAAAATTGGACAAAGCACTAGGGGTAACGAAACAAATCAGCAGCCCGTCGCGCTGCGCCTGTTGCAGTTTTTTCCAAACGGGACAACACAATAAATCTGTGGCCAATTTAACAAGGTTTGTTGAGTGTTGCAGCGTCTTTTGTTTGGGATTCGCAAAACTAGTCCTGGACGGTCAGCAAGAGGCAATTAATCCGCAAAGACTAGCTGATTGTTACGTTCGTTGGTCTTGGTACAGGATTCCACCGCTGGTTATAATCAGTGGGCATAGCTTGGCCGTTGACAAGTGTGCACATAGACTTGGATCAAAGTGTGCACCACATTGCAGGCGGCCTGCCAAATCATAAATTTTTTTCGAGAAGTGTAGGAAACCCAGCGTATGGACATCTCAACAGTGCGGCCTAAAGTGGCTCAGTTGACATTCCAACTCCTGGGACGCTCTGTGCACCCTGAGCTTTTTCAGATTTACAAGACACATCGAATCGATCGTGAAAACTATAACGCCAGGATAGATATCACAGCGGACGGACATGTCATCGGTTGGACTGCGCAGGGGACCACACTGACGGAAATCGCGTCCTCCGTCCACCAGCCCGTGCCCGCAGGTAGACGAATTTTCGCGGTTCCCTTGCGCGATAAGGGTGGCGACACCATCGAATACCGAGCTGGATTGTTCTACAAATACGAGTATCAGCTGGAGCGGGTGCCTTCAGAATTGTTTTGGATGATCCAGCAGCAACTGGGCGAAACTAGCAAAAATCATGAGCTAATCCAGGTCTTTGATGCCAGTGGACGGATTAAGATAGGCGGGTTGAGTTTCATTCACGTTGATACGCGCTTAAAGAGTCTGCACATTCAGGCAATCCACACGTTTCCCGACGACTTGGCGTTAGTCAAAACCGAGACCACTTTTTCGCTTTTTGGTTGATACCATGCGCGAAGGAACCCATGAGTGAGGGATCCATAGCGTGCGATACTCCCCCAACACTGCCCCAATTTTTTTAGCGAACAATGTGATCGCAAGACTAAGTGTTCGCTGAATAGTTCGTTGCGTTCGCCAGAATGCGACGTTGTCACCACCCGCCCCAAAAAACATTCGCTCCCAAGTCCTCACCTACGGAGTAGAGTCTATTCATGAATTATCAAATCCTGCGTGTTGTTACGATCTGCCTGGCGATGGCAGCCTGCTGTGTGGCGACGAGTGCGGACATCAATTTCAGCCGCGAGATCCGACCCGTTCTGTCCGACAAGTGTTTTGCCTGTCACGGACCCGACCAAGAGCAGCTGCAAGGCGGCTTGCGCCTCGATTTGCGAGTGCAAGCACTTGCGGAAGCGGACTCGGGTTTGCTGCCAATCGTGCCTGGCAACGCGGATGCAAGCGAAATATTAAAGCGGGTCACGTCGCGCGATCCCGATTTGCAAATGCCACCACCCAACTCAGGCAAGGAACCGTTGACCGATAGCGAGATTGCTAAGATCGCCGCCTGGATTTCAGCAGGTGCCGCCTATGAAGAGCATTGGGCATTCGTCGCACCGCATCGCTCGGCAGTCCCCGAACCCAAGCCAACAACCGAGGTCGAACATAAGTGGCTAAAAAACCCCATCGATCGCTTTCTGTTAACGCGACTTCATCGTGAAGGTTTGACCCCAGCTCCGGAGGCAGACAAGGCAACTCTTATACGCCGAGTCGCGTTGGACCTGATTGGCTTGCCACCTACCATCGAGCAAGTGAACGAGTACCTCGCGGATCAGCGCGACGATGCCTATGAACGAATGGTGGATCGATTCTTGAACTCGCCCCACTATGGCGAACGAATGGCCATCGAATGGCTGGACTATGCGCGGTACGCCGATAGCAATGGCTTTCAAAGCGATGGCAGCCGAGATATTTGGGCTTGGCGCGATTGGGTCATCAATGCATTCAACCGCAATCAACCCTTCGACCAATTTACGATTGAACAACTGGCTGGCGATATGCTGGAGAACGCCACACGCGAGCAGATTATCGCGACAGGATTTAATCGCAATCACCGCCTGAACGGAGAAGGCGGCCGCATCGTCGAAGAATGGTTTGTCGAGACTGTCATCGATCGAGTTGAAACGACCGGCTTAACGTGGCTTGGATTGACTCTGAATTGCTGTCGTTGCCACGATCACAAATACGATCCAATCAGTCAGCAGGAGTTCTACCAACTTTTCGCATTCTTCAATTCTGGAGACGAATCAGGTGTCTTGGCACCTTTGGGGAAAAATGGTGAAAACACGCCACCGCTTTTGGAATTGACTACTCCTGAGCACCTGAGCGAGATCGCCAAGCTTGAACAGAGGTTGGAAATTGAAAAATCGGAACGCGAACAAGTCTCCGCCAAGCTTCCCGAGTTGGTGACGACCTGGGCAAAGCATCAAGCTGCCGAATCTGTCCTCGGCTCTGCCGATGCTGCCGGTACGAGCCCGAGCGCTTGGCAAGTCCTGACACCGACGCGAGCTATCTCGACGGGGCGAGCCAAATTGAAACGCTTGGATGATGGTTCCCTGTTGGCCAGCGGCAAGAATCCGGCACGCGACAATTATGAAATCGAGATTGCACTTACCACCACATCAAAAATGTCTCAGATTACGGCGATTTTGCTGGAGGCCTTGCCTGACCCATCGCTGACGAATCAAAGTTTAGGAAGGTCGAGCAACGGGAATTTTGTGTTAACCGGGTTTAGTGCCAAACTACAATACGCAGGAAACAACGAACTGCACCCGATAGAGTTCTCGAGTGTCGAGGCAGACTATTCGCAAGACGGCTGGCCTGCCAGCTCGCTGCTCCATCCGGACAATGCAAAAAAGACCGGATGGGCTGTCGATGGAAACAAACCTGAGCGACGTCAAAAGCGCAGCTTAAAATTGGTGCTTAAGTCTCCACTGCGAATTGAGAGCAACTCCACGTTGTTTATTCGCTTGGAACAGCAGTCGCAATTCAGCCAACACACACTGGGAAGGTTTCGGTTGGCATGCTCGGACCAATCCGTCGATAAACTGGCATTTCCGCCTGAATCA
>JBGSTP010000041.1:0-7983 GCA_041736515.1 Pirellulaceae bacterium | reverse complement strand
GGGGCGAACTTGGCCGAGAGGACGCGATCCGCTTCCCGGTGTAGGTCAGCGCCATCGCTAGGCCTTGCCGCGCCGGAGAGGAACGGGGACCGCAGAGCCGCGCCGTGCTGCCGCGGGCCGCTTTGCATCGAAAAGTTGCCTTGCGCGGGGCCGGAACCCGGCTTCTTGACGTAGATCTTGTGCTTAACGTCTTGGGCATCAAAGAGATCTCGGTAAGTACCGATCGTCTCCGAGCCGCCCAGCCAAAGGCAACCCGCCGGTTTGAGCGCGTAGTGCAGCATCGGCATAATTTTCTTTTGCAGCACCGGCTCCAAGTAGATAAGGAGATTCCGGCAACTGATGAGATCGACGCGGGAGAACGGCGGGTCGGCGAGCACGTTGTGCCGCGAGAAGACGCAGGCGTCACGGATTGACTTCGCGATCCGGTAACTGCCGTCCACCATGGTGAAGAATCGTTTTAGCCGCTCCGCCGATACGTCCTGGTCGATGTCCTTCGGGTAGACGCCGGCGCGGGCCTTCTCGATCCCCGCCGCGTTCAGGTCGCTGGCGAAGAGCTGTATCGGCACTTGGCTGCCCGCCGCCTCGGCGGCCTCCGTGAATGCAATCGCCAGCGAGTACGCCTCTTGTCCGGTAGAACAACCGAGCGTCCAGACTCGCACCGGGTCGTGCTTGGACCTGTCTTGGATCAGGCGGGGGAACACCTGGGTCTTGAGTGCCTCGAATGACTCCTGGTCGCGAAAGAAGCTGGTAACGCCGATGAGGATGTCCGAATATAGGGCCTCGATTTCGGCAGGCGTCTGACGCAGGCACTGTACGTACTCGGTCAGCGAGTCCAGCTTTCGGAAGACCATGCGGCGGGTGATGCGGCGGTAGAGGGTGTTGAACTTGTAGCCGGTGAAATCGACGCCGGTGCCGTGGCGGAGGAGCTGGACGATTTGGTCGAGATCAGGCTTCTTGATTGTCTCCTCGACTTCGGCCTCCGGCACGACGTAAGGATGTTGCCCGATACGGACAATCTCCCGCGCGATACCATCCGGGGGAAGCACAAAATCCACGCAACCAGAAGCAATTGCACTATGAGGCATCCCTTCTTGCTGGGCCGTGGCGTCTTGAGCAAAAGTGATTCCACCCTCGGCCTTAATATCTTCCAGCCCGATGGTGCCGTCCGTGGCCGTCCCCGACAGGACCACGCCGATGGCCCGATGCCGTTGCTCGGTGGCCAAAGCGCGGAAAAACTGATCGATCGGGTGGTGGGCACAGCGGCCCTCGCGCGGCAGGAGCTGCAACACCCCTCCGACGATAATAATGCTGCGGTCAGGCGGAATTACATAGACATGGTTCGGCTCGACTGTTGGCTCATCGCGGACCTCTAGTACCGGCATCTTTGTAGCCCGGGACAATATCTCCGCGAGGGCGCTGGGATGCGACGGAGCGAGGTGCTGCACTAAGACGAACGCCATTCCGGTGTCTGCCGGCAGCGCTTTGAGAAGTTGTGTGAATGCCTCCAACCCCCCAGCCGAGGCACCGATTCCAACGACCGGAAATAACGCTAGGTTGCTGGGTTCATCGGGTTCAGCCTCAACGTCGGACACTTTCGTCGGCGATTCTGGAAGTCGATCATATTGTTCAGTATCCATGGGGAGCTTATGCCTGCTCTCGTTTCATTACGACGGGCCTCTGACGGAGTTTAAAACAGTTTTAGGATAGTGTATCAGTTTGAGGCGGTTAGATTTTGCTTTCCGCCAATGTTCCCCGATGGCTGTTTCCGCAAGTTCGCCCCGCCTTTTGATCTATTGTCGTACTGATCTTCGATCTCTGAGGAATGTGGGATGTTCCCTATGTTCCCGACGGGTATTCTAGGGCGATCGCGAATCATTTCTGTTATACGCCGTCGTGAACTGCCGCCGAGAGCAAGGTCTTGAAATAATCAGCTCGTAAGCCTTGGTCGACGAATCATGCTTCCCGTGAACGCGAACGATGGCGCCTCGAGAGCAATTGGCAACAATCGCGCGCGATCGCGCGTAGCACTTTCTCATCAATGCCAGCACTTGAGCAATCAAAATAAAGTCAAAATAAAACTGCAGTCCGCAAACTCTCGACCACAACTTGCCGCATTTCTAGTATGGTTGATGTCTAGCACGCGTGGAGATTCTTTAGACTCGCACAGCTTTGCCAGTCATAGATATTGCAGCAGTACGAAACGCAGCGGCTGACCAAGAGTGATGAAAGCCTCTTCGTGCGAATTACCGCAAGTGCGCTGAAGAACGATTCTGCATTCGTTTACCGGATTGCAACTACCGAACGACTGGATGCACAATCATGACATTTCGACGAATCGATGATGGGGATGAGTCTTTACCGCTCACCAGTAGTTCACTGCGCGAGCGGGCACTTAAGGTTTACCAAGAGATATCCGAAGGCAAACCGAACAAGGACCTACAGTTCTCAACCGAAGCAGGCTTGAGTGCAATCCACGAATTGCATGTTCATCAAATTGAAGTTGAACTTCAGAATCATGAACTTCGCCAGACGCAATTGGAACTGGAAGAGTCTCGTCAACGTTACCATGACCTCTACGACCACGCGCCTGTCGGTTATTGCATTGTATGCAATGGTGGACTGATTCAAGAAGCAAATCGCACATTTGCTGAGATGTTGGGCACGACACCAAGTTGTCTGCTTCTGGAACGATTTAGCAAGTTTATCTACGAAAAGGACCAGGACGAATTTTACTTTCTTCGCAGACGATGCATCGCTTCCTCCGAACCGCAAACGTGCGAATTGCGGGTATTGAAGAGCGACCGTACTCTCGGTTGGGTCCAACTTTCGGTCTCACGCGCTTCAGGATCGATTGCAGCGACCTCCCTTCGCGTAGTGGTTTTGGACGTTGACGCGCGAATTCGAGCAGAAACTGCAAAAACATCTCTTGAAACCCAGCTCCGTGAATCTCAGAAGATGGAAGCTCTGGGAACGCTTGCCGGCGGCATTGCACATGACTTCAATAACATTCTATCTGTTATTTTTAGCAACACTGAACTGGCTCGCGACTATACGAGTCAGTCGGACTTTTCAATGTACCACTGCGTTGAAGCAATTCAGAAAGCTAGTGAGCGCGCTCGTGATTTGGTAAAGCAGCTACTCGCATTTTGCCGACGACAACCCACCGATCGCAAGTCAATTCCCTTAGCACCGGTCATTGAGGAAAACATTCGTTTGCTCAGATCAACGATGCCAGCTCGTGTTCTTCTTTCGTTCACTAGTGCCGAGCACGTGCCTAACGTTTTAGCGGATTCCACGCAGATTGGGCAGGTTCTGATTAACTTAGCCACCAATGCAGTACAAGCGATGAAAAGCAGATCTGGCACAATCAAAATTCATCTCGATACTGTTAAGCCCCCTACCGAAGCAGGAGTTGCCGAATCGGATACGAAAGTGATTCGACTGACATTTTCCGATGACGGTTCAGGGATCGAAGAGGCGGTAGTAGACAGGATTTTTGATCCTTTTTTTACCACTAAATCCGTTGACGAAGGAACCGGGTTGGGGCTCGCGGTTGTGCACGGAATCATCCATGCCCATGGTGGCAAAATTACTGTTAAAAGCCAATTCGGCCATGGTACAACATTTACGATCTGTTTTCCTCCCGCAAGTTCAAATGAAATCGAGCTTGGCTTACAGCGTGACGTTGCACCTTTTGAATTGGAAAACATTTCGACTGTAGCAACTCCCGTATCGCCTGTTGCTCCTAGTTGCAGGATTCTCTTCATTGATGATGACGAAACGGTGATTCAGTCAATTGTAAAATTGCTCGGATATTATGGATTTCAAGTGCGTGGCTACTCCGACCCACTGATAGCATTAGCTGCCCTTCGGGCCGCCATAAACAATTTCGATATCGTAGTAACTGACTACAACATGCCAGGTCTGTCTGGATTAGATGTTGCCAGGCAAGTGCGCGAAATTCGGCCAGACTTACCGGTGTTAGTCGCGTCAGGATTTATTGACGAGGTACTCCGCGCCCACGCAGGCGAAGCTGGCGTGAAAGCACTTATTTCCAAACCTTTTTCGGCGAGGACTTTTTGCGATCTTGTGAAACAGTTGTTACATGAACAGGTGGATTGAGGGTTGCTATTCGTCAAAGAGTAGGACTGAAGAAAGCGGTCGTGGTCGCTTCGGGCTAAATGGTAAGCCAAAATTGCTCCGATTGCGCCTCTTCCCGTTTTGCGGCCGCAGCTTGCCACGTCAGTATGTAGAGCCGAATTCCATCCTAACACTTGCCCTTCAATGGGCAGGTCAGAACGCAGCGCATACAGTCGTGACTGGCTGAAGCCGGTTCGCTACGGCGCACCGGTCACCCTCTACCGGTGCGAGTTAGCAGTTGCAATAATTACCTTCAGATTGTCCAACAACTAACAAAATCCCTTGGGATTTACTCGCCTATTAAGAAAGACTCGGAAACCAACTGTCGGCTTTCGCTGCCAAGAACTCAATAGTGTCTAAAGCCAAGGTCGAAAGTCAGCCTTCCGACTAGGAGGCCTTCTCAATCAGCTCGAAAGTGGAGCAACAGTGCATTGCCTGATAGCAGCGAAGCACTAAAGTAGGTTCGAGTTGAATTGGCAGCCCCATCAGCCGCCTAACGAAACCTACAACACAACGCAACACCACGCCGACCCAAAACCCACTGGGACTGGTGTACGCTTACATTTCGTCCGCATTGTCGTAATACTAAGCTCATGCGCCGTCACTTTTTTCCGTATAGAGGCCTCACCTGGGAAGTCATCGCGCGGGGTCGAGACTAGCCTCCAGCGAACTTAACTACCGTCATGTTCCCATAGCCTCCAGGCCAGCGGCTTTCGACTTCGAGTTGCCCAATAAGGTCTTCTTCTCTTAGTTTGGCTGTGAAGTCTTTCTGAAGCTTTCCTGATCGGTCAACATACAGCTTCAACAAATACTTGCCTGGCGGCAGTTTTTTGGCTGGAAGCTGCTTCGCCCAATCTGAATCTCTGCTGGCCGTCAAACTCAGCGAATGTTGCCATAGGTTGCCGGCTCCGAAGACAGGTCGATCAGAAGTTGCGACTCGACTCTCGGACCAACTGGAAGCGGCCTGCTGGAATACATCAACCTGTAACAGCATTTTGTCGTACTTGGCTGGAACACCTTCGACTTTAAGCCAGATGTCGGTGACGACGGACACCTCTGGGTTTGGTTCCGGCAATTGTGCAGTCGTGGTGTACTTGCCCTGTATCACGGCCACGTAATCGTCGATAAATCGGCGAAACTGTTTATACGTCCTGTCGCCTATCACCAACTTCTGTCCGCCGCCATGCTTAACTTCCATCAACGGCTTCAAAAGCAGCAAACTTTTCGATGGGTTTTTAGTGTCGATTAGTTCCGCTTCAAGCATGTACTTGAATGTCGCTTCCGGATCGCCGAGCTTAATCCACGACACTTGGTCGCCATTTTCAGCCACTTGTTTCTGATTGCGATCGGGAGAATGACACGCGGCACAACGGCCGACTTCCACCCACACATTCTCAACAAACGATTCAAGCACGCGATCATTGCGGGCATACCGAATGACATCCTTTGGCAGTTGGGAGCCGATTGGCTGGGCGCCCTTGTCGGCGATCAAAGTAGAGTCGCTCGCCGCTGCTCGGACCCATTCCCGAAATGCCTCATACTCCTGCTGTCGCACAGTCTCGGTCACAAGACTAGGCCGCTCAGGGCGACGGCTGATAAACTGCAGAATCTTCGAATCATCAGGTTTGGCTACGTCAATTAGGCCAGCGGAAACCAATGATGCGAACGTCTGCTGCTGTGTGGGGCGAATGTATTCTTTCAGATCAACACCACTCAAATGGCATTCAGCACAACCGGATGGTTTAGTTGACTGAAAAATCGGCAGAATGCGTTTCTCGAAGATAGCGAGTGCCGAATCGTTACTAGCAGGCAGGCAATCATCGCTGGTGGCTTGATTCAACTGAGGCGTGAAGGCTTGAGCGAAGTGGGTTTGGGTGCATGGGAGGAGGCAGCCAAGAACGGCCGACATGATGAAGCGAATTTTGTTTGCCATAGACATCTCGCAGTTCCGCCAATAGATACAGGCCAAGCGCACGCATGAGCGAAGTTAGTGAATAGATCGAAAAAGAGAGCCCAATGCAACTGAGTTCTCTTGTCGGATGGTGAGCGGATGCACTACGGTGAGCAACGCTGTGCAGGGCCGCCGACGACAAGTGCATAGCTGGAGTCGGCAGTGAAGGCAATGAACTTTCGGTTCAGCGGGACGGCCTAGAAATTGCCATTCCTGACATGCACCCGCCAAAATAGCTAGATCGCAGTGCGACAACGATTAATTTTTCTTAGTGCAGCATCCTTTATCACATTTAGATGGTGCGGCAGAGACAGAAACTCCAGCCCCTTCCTCGCAGCAATTTGCTGCACAGCCTCTTGCGTTTTCAGCACAGCAGTCGCAAGTGCATTTTTCGCATGAACAAACTCCCGATTCACAACAGCAGCCGCCATCTGCACAGCAATTCGTACAGACGCAAACTTCCTTCCCCGCAATCGACAGGGCTTTACTGGAGTAGTTCGCGCCAAAAACAAGACCAATTCCCAACACCATCACCATTGCTAGCGAAGCAGCAATTTTCATCTTAGAACCTTTTCAAAGAGAGATTTAACTTTGCTTCGAACCGTCGAAGCGACAGTAATTGGATGACTTTGGACCGCGAATGCTTCACGAAGTATTTTAAAAAGTCGATCGACCGTTTCACCAAATGTCGGCCATCGGGATCGCCGCTCAGCGGCGATCTAATATTTTGCTTGGCGTGCGACAAGCAAGGCGTATTACAAGGTGTAGTCTTCCGCTCAAGCTGCATCTATCCCAAGTTTACCCATTCCCGCCGCCATGGACCAATTGCATCAGTCACATCAACTTCAGCCAGTTCCGCGTCTTACCGAAATTGTTCGCGGTTTGACGGTCTGTCGGAGGGCCCCCGATTGCTAACTCGCACCGGTGGAGGGTGACGAATGGCACGTAGTTTTGGATTGCTGCTACCGTATGTCGTGTCCAGGACGAACGCTATACCAACATTTAGTACAAGCAATCCTGCTTTTCTGCTCGCACTTTCAGTTCACCAAAACAGGAGCCGTATGTTGCCACTGAACAGCGCCTTGGCGATTCCCATCGAACACATAGTGCAGCCTCAATTAGGCTATTAGCCTGCATTTCCGTAAGTGCTTTTTGAGCAGATGGTTGCGCAAATCTACGTGCCATTCGTTTGGGTGACCGGTGCGAGTTGCAGTCGATCGATATACGCGAAGTTTCACTAATTCGGCAGGTCCACATTATCGAGCTGCCTGAAGAAATCGTCGGACAACTGGCGAAGTTGTTTGATTCGATCTAAAACCGCTTGCTGATCTCTGCTGAGGTCGGCAATCGACCGAATACGATCGAAGTAGGTTTGCGATGCTTGAAGTGCCATATCGATTTCGTCACGATACGCATTTAGCGCTGAGCGCTGAGGATCGACGAGAGTGCTTGCTTGATTCAGAGCCAGTAAGGCTGTGTCGAACTTGTTTTCTGCAAGCTGTGTCAACTCTGGCAATGCGTTAGGATTGGTCACGAGCATCTCAACGCACAACGACTCATGCTGTTTTAGAATGCCCCGCGCTTCTTCGTGTTCTGATTGGCTTGCCGGAATGTTAGCGAGGCTTTTCAAATAAATGGTGAAGGCGCGCTTCGTGTTCACAGATTCGCGGGCGTCGACCGGCAATGCCTTGATGATCGAAATGGCTTGAGTAATAGATTGACGGGCTACCGATAGTTCGGATAGAAATGCATTGGCTTGCGATATTCGAGATAGCTTTACAGCTTGATCCAATCGCAAAGCTACACTTTCGGGATCTTTCTCAACTAGTCCGCTGACCACGTCAAGGGCTGCTTGGTAGTTGACCAGTGCATGTTTTGCTTCTCCAAGCGAG
>JBGSTP010000034.1:0-12747 GCA_041736515.1 Pirellulaceae bacterium | reverse complement strand
TTGAGACAACTATTGGCTACGATTGGTTTGCATCGACGTAATGGATAACTTGGTTTCGGAGAACAATGTTCTGGCTTGGGTCTTGAGATTTGTGGGTCTAGTACTTAGCGTGATCGGCTTCTCGCTGACCCTCCGTCCACTGAGTTCGATGGTTAGCTTTGTACCGTTTCTCGGCAACTTGACCCAAGGATTGTTATTCGCGGTAGCGATCTTATTAGGGCTCGTTACTTCTTCGGCTACGATTGGTGTTTCATGGATTGCTGTGCGACCGCTGCTTGGTCTAGGCTTGCTTGCGTTTGCGACATTGGGTGTGATGTTAATTTACCGAATTCGCAAGAGCAGTCAGCCCAAATCAGAACTACCGCCGATGATCGACAGTAGCATGATTGTTGACTCTTAGGATTGGAAGCAAGACTGAGCGTGGAGTTGCAAAGCTAGTTGCGAAGTGCGGACAAAGCGTTTGCGCCGATCACAGCATTTGGAATTTGCGTCTAAAAATCCACTCTGTTGTAATAAGCGTTACGAATAGCAGAGCGATCCACCAGGAGTTCCATAGAGGTATTGAGGGCAACGCTCCCAAACGCGTTGGTTTGCCGGTGGGAAGTTCAGCGAATAAGCGCGAGGCATGCTCTTCAAGATAGAATCTCCCGCGAGACTGTTCAGCCAGTTCTTGGAGGCCGTCGACGTTGGCTCTCAAGCTGGCCTGCTCGCCTGGCGGAGCGGTAATCACGAAGTCTTCACTGGGAGGAGCATCGGTAATGGGGCGAACCAGCAGTGCTCGATAACTTCCTGCTTTGAGATCGCTGATGCTAGTTTGATACACGCTCGACGCTTGTCCGGCTCGCAATAGTTTCAGTGTCTTATTGCGTCTGCCATTGCTTTCGAGAGCAATTTCGACGCTGTCTGTGGCTTCAACGGCGCTGGATTGGCCATTCAGTTTGACTTGAAACTGGACCGGCTGCCCGAAGGTCACCTGTTTGGGCTCGACCAACAACTCGATAGGATTTGCGTTGCCGCTGAGTTTGCCACGACTTAGCCATCGTAGTGTTTGACCCCAATAGCGTTGGTAATAGAGGTCCGACCCGAGAAAGCTGCTCCAGCGATATGTTTCATCGGAGGCTTGAAAAGCGGTTCTTCCAGCTCCAGCATATTGCGTGATTAACAACGGCGCGGTTTGACCCGATTGGCGATCTACGGCGTTGCAGATGACCTGCGCGCCGGCCCTGACTTGCTCGGTCGTTCCGAGGGCAGCGAATTCGGGGAGCTTCTGCCAAACGGAGAGCGATTCTTGAACAGTGGACGCAAGTTGCATGGGCAGCGCGTTGCCGCCCAGCATGGAGGGTTGCCATGCCAGTCTGCCTTGCAAGGCCTGAGCGCCGACACTCATTTGTGCAGCTCTTTCAACTGGCAACAGTTTTGACAACGGCCAACTATCCAACCGGCGCGCTAAATTGGGGCCGCTACTGATGAAGATGCAGCCCGCACCGCGCTGAGTGACGGCATCAAAAATGGCTTGCTGCGCAGTTTGGCTGATCAGCTGGGGATCGAAATCAAGGAATACGAAGACATCGTATTCGTCGATCAATTCGGGCTTGCTGGGAACCAAACGCAGAGCGGACTTGTCCTGGTCTACAAACAGTGGGTCGGCATCTTGAAGAACTGTGCTGAGTTGAAAACTCGACAGAGTTTCCGCACCAGTTTGTGTGGCCCGCTCCAAAAAGTTCTTCAAAAAGCGAAATTCATAACTCGGAACATCGCTCACCAGTAAAGTGCGGATTGTCTTGTCTTGCACGCGAACAACTGCGTCGATGAAGTTGTTATTCAGCTCCTCTTCGCCGGCGATCGGCTCGGCCGCAATTCGCAGTGTCATGTCGCCAGCACGCTGTGGTACAAAACTGAGTCTGGCCATTGCCTGCCGCTGTTGGGGTGAGATCGTCAGTTGCGTCTCATCGATGACTTTGTCATTTGACAAATCTCGCACTACAATCCGCGTGTCAGCGGAGCTCACATCGCTGGCGATGACAGAGACTTCAATCGTAACTTGATCGCCCAAGTACACGTCGCGATCAATTAGTAGATCGGCCAGCCGTAGGTCCGGTAATTCCTGTTGGCGTCCTACCGAGACGGCAACTATCGGGATGGCAGACCGACGCGCCGCTTTCGCAGCTTCACCAAGAGTCGCACCAGTAGTGTTGATCCCGTCGCTGATAAAAACGATGGCAGCGGTGCCTTTTCCGGCTTGCCGTTGAATCAAGCGGATCAAACCATCGCCTAGCCGACTTTCGTTTCCATCGACCGCTCGGTCGCGACTAAATTTGGTATCACCGCCAAAATCCCAAGTCGCCTGTTCCAAAGACTCGCTGACCATAAACCATTCGAGTCGGTAGTGCTGCAGGAGGTTCTGTCGCTCACGTCGATTGCTCGATTCAAAGATGGATAATGCACGTTCGAACCTTGATTGTTTGCTGGTACTATTCTTGGTGCCAACATCTTGCGTGCTCATACTGGCCGATCGATCCAGCACAATTATCAACTCCGGTTGATCGCTCTTAAAACGCAGCCAGCTCCAGCCGGTCAACATCCAAAGCACCATGAGTAGGAGTGTCAAACGCAGTCCAGCCAACATCCAACGTATGGTAGTGTTCGCTCTTCCTCGTTCCGAGTGATACAGCAACGTCACAAATAGCATCGCGAACAACACGAGAATACCAATGAGCCAGAGCGGAATAGGCCACGCGATATGAAGTATCGATTCCACTACGTCCTGTGTGCGGGTTGATTCTTCGATCATCTTTCGCGTCTCCCTAATCCCCACGCAAGGGAAGACTCGAGTATCAACAGCAGCCCTAAACTCACCAACAGGACTCGAGTAACCCTTGGGCTACTCTCGGCGGCGGTGTTTGGAGTCGCGGTGGGAGAGTCCGTGAGCTTTGACTGCCGAAGTGGTGACTTCGGTAGTTGCGCGGCTGCGATCGATTGGAGGCCACTTTCCGATCCATCCACATTCACAGCATAGTGATGTTCATCCTTGGATGCGTCGCGCGCAATGTAGATACCGCTTTGATGCGTTTCCTGAAATGCCCACAGCGCGGTGCCATCGTCTTGTAGATCGCCAACGGAAATTTGGCTCTCCGACTTGTCTGGTCGAACAATGGTTACGACGGGAGACTCGGTTGGAGCCCTCGGCGCCAGCGGGTTTGGCTTTGGTGGCAGCATTTTCCCCACCAAAACCTGACCGGCCAATAATGTGGTCTGTTGCGAGCCGCTATCCAAGGCCGATTGAACGAGTCGTTGCATAAGCGGAACAAAGCTTGGCCAGGTTGCCATGGCGTTCCAGGGTTGGCTGCTCTCAGAGCCCGATTGAGGAGTCGACAGCAGGCTGTAGACCGTACCTTGCCCGAGCCGATGGTGGGCTATCAATGGAGCCCGGTTTTCGGTGGCTAAATCAACAGCCAATTCGGAGTTCTTCGTGCTGTTTGGTTCAATTCTCCAGAATCGAAATATGGGTGTCGTTAACAAGCCGGCATCTGGGAAATCAGCAAATGGGGCAACAACGGGACTTTGGTATTCGAGCGGATCAATATTCCAACTCCGCTCCGCACTGGGGTCGAAGGGCGTGGGGTCGAGAAACTGGAAGCCAAGCAGCCCAAACCGCGATTCGTGCGCGTTCCATTGGGCTGCGTTGGTTCTTGGCCCCCACATGCAAATCAATGCACCGCCGGCCCGCACATAGTTTTCTAACCGCGAGGCCAACGCCTCATCGATGCTCGCTAGATCTAGCAAAACGATCCCATGCCATTTCGCCAGATCGATGGATGGTAGCTCCAATACCGACACGGAATTTCGGCTGGGTCGCGAGATAGGCCGGTCGGGGTTCAATCCGAGTTTGATGATCTTTGCATCGCCCATTTGTTGCTCGACGAATAATATATCGTAGCTTTCGCGCACTTCGATCGCATGGTGCCGTGTGTTGTCCACCGACAACCGATCTGCAGGAATGGTACCCGTTAGCGTACTCGACCCGAGACTGGTTGGTGTAAGCGAGAACCGCACGGTTCGCGCCTCGTCCGGTTGGAGCTCGACGATTTCTGATGCAAGGGTACTGCCATCGAGCGAAAGTTGTACCGGCAATTGGTTTATGCTCGCATCGGAATAATTCTTGAGTGTCACGTCAACTTCGAGCGGTTGGTCCAGGATGGCACGCGAGGTTGATGGGCGTATCTCCGTGATCGCAATATTTGAAACGGTTTCATCGCTGAGCGATTCAACCTCAAACGGAAACTTGGCCATCAATGCTTGCAGCAATTTCGCATCGGTACCATTGATCGCTGTCTGCCAATGTTCGATCCCGAGGTCGCTAAGCAAAAGGATTCGAATGTTTGAGGGTAATGTTTCGTTTGTTTGCGCGCGCTGGGCGATATCAGCAATCAGTTGTAGTCCGCTTGGTAAATCGCATCCCGCATCGTCGATCGTCAATCGTCCAATTTCAGCGATAACTGCGCTACGATCAAACGACGGGCTAGCAACCACGGCTCTTGGAGGACGGCCCAGCGCAACCAATGCAAATGCATCACCGTCATTGGCGGCCTCGATTATCTCGATCGCCCGTGCTTGAGCAAATTGCAAGCGAGACTGATTGTCCACTCGGTAACCCATCGAGTAGGAAACATCCAGTGCAATGATCCAATTTGTCGATGCAACGCTATTTCCGCTGAGCGACTGTTCATCTTCGTTGGTCCAAAACGGTCGAGCTAAGCTGAGAGCGAACAAGAGCAAAATGAGGGTTCGAACAACTAGCAGCAACCATTGCTCCAGATTGATTCGTTTGGATTCCTTTTCGATCACCTGGATCAACAACTGAACAGCCGCCCAAGGCACTGCTACCTGACGACGACGATAGAGATAGTGGAGAAGAATTGGGATCGCGGCCACGACTCCCCACAGCAGCATCCATGCGCTTGCAAAACCAGCTACGGCAATTAGCGAGTTAGCCATATTTAGAACCCTCGCGCTGAACGACTGGCAAGAATTCTCGGGAGCGAGGCCGACAGCGGCTCATCGGTCAGAATGCGGAAATAGTCGATGTCGAGCTGTCGACATCCCGATTCGAGATTGCGGCAGAACTGGGCCATGGCTTGGCGATAGGCTGGCGCAATCATGCTCGGATCAGTGACCACGTGAGGTAGACCTTCGAGGCCCTCGAATCGCGACATTTTGTCAAACGGAAAATCCACTTCTTTTCGATCGAGCACCTGAATGAGCATGGCGTCTTGACCGGAGAATCGGAGCAGGCGGAGCGATTGGAGGACACGTTCGGCATCATCGAGAAAGTCGCTGATCAAGACAACTAGCCCTTTTCTAACCAAGCGCTGCGTTGCCTGTTGTAGGACTTGAGGCAGGTTGGTTTTGCGTTGATTGGGTGCGCGTTCCATTACATTGATCATGTCTTCAAACTGAGAAGGGCTACTGCTCGGAGGCAGCCAGTCGTCAATCGTGTCAGAGAATGTCATCAGAGCCGCGTAGTCTTGTTGTTCGATGACCAGATAAGCCAAGCTGAAGGCGATCAACTGGGCATATTGTTGTTTGCTCAGTGCAGATGGCTGCCCGCGATAGAGCATGCTTTCGCTGTGGTCGACCAGTAGGTAACAGGTCAAACTGGTTTCGTCTTCGTACTGTTTGAGGTAGTACTTATCGCTGCGGGCATATACCTTCCAGTCAACCTGCCGCAGATCGTCGCCGGGGACGTACTCACGGTGTTGGGCGAATTCAATCGAGTGCCCGCGCAGCGGGCTGCGATGCAACCCCGCGACTAACCCTTCGACCAGCGTGCGAGCGCGCAAACCGAGCGGGCCGATGCGGGCAAGCGTCTCAGGGTCGAAGAACTGTTGCGATTTGCTCACGTGAAATACTGTCTTGGAGAGTGCTATCGACGCTGTGAATTATTTCTTGAATGATTTGTTCCACCGTGGTGCCCTCGGCTTCGGCTTGAAAATTAAGTTTCATGCGATGCCGTAGAACTGGTGGCGCCACTGCCGCGACATCCTCGCGGCGGACCACTGGACTGCCTTGCATGGCTGCACGAGCCTTAGCGCCAAGCACGATGTATTGACTGGCTCGTGGTCCGGCTCCCCAACGCACACAGCGGCGAACGCGTTCGCTGGCCTGCAAATCGCCGGGGCGAGTCAGTCTGGCGATCTGCGTGGCTATCAGCGCCATGGCCGGAGTGATGGCAATTCTGCGAACGACATGGGCAAGATCGAGCAGGTTAGCTCCCGAGATTCTCGTCTCCAGTGTCGCTTGTTCGTCCGAGGTGGTACGCAATACAACTTCGAGTTCGTCGTCGCGGCTCGGATACTCAACGAGCACATTGAACATAAAGCGGTCGAGTTGTGCCTCGGGTAGTGGATAGGTACCCTCTTGGTCGATCGGATTCTGCGTTGCCAAGACGAAGAAGGGGCTGGGAACCGAATGACGGCGGCCACCGGCAGTAACCTGCTTCTCTTGCATGGCCTCCAACAGGGCGGCTTGAGTCTTGGGAGGAGTTCGATTGATTTCATCGGCTAGAATCACGTTAGCGAATATAGGCCCGGGGATGAAACGGAATTCGCGAGTCCCAGTTGAGCGGTCCTCTTGGATGACTTCAGTTCCCGTTATGTCTGCAGGCATCAAGTCGGGTGTGAACTGGATTCGGTGGAAATCGAGAGCAATCGACTTGGCTAAACTAGAAATCATTAAGGTTTTGGCAAGTCCGGGCACTCCAACTAACAAACAGTGACCACCCGCCAACAGAGCGATGAGCAATTGCTCGATCACGTCGTCTTGGCCGACAATTATCTTCGCCAACTCGGCACGGATGGATTGCACGCTTTCGCTCAGCTGCTGCAGCGCGACTTGATCGTCCATCGTGCCCGCCGAACTACGATTTCCTACTGCGTCACCCACGATGACCCCAAATCTTGAAAAAACTGACGTGCCAACCAGTTCCTCGCACTTCAGTCGAGAACGCTTTCCCGATTGTCGTGCGCGCTCAAGCCCCGCTAACGGTAAACTTGCTAACGGTAAACTCGGTGACGGTAAACTAGACAAAAAAACAACAGGTGCAATTAAATGAGCCTATAATGCTGATTCAATAGCTGAGCTGGTTGCGTTTGCCGAAACGTCGGCAACTTATTGACGTAACTCTCAAGACATTATATCGATATTGAAGGAGTGGAAAGGTCCTGTGCTTTCTCGACAGCCGACTCGACCAAAGAACCCTGCATGAATTCCAGAAAACCAGAAGCTCAGGCGGGGGTGAGGGGCGGAGTTTTCGTCTCCGATCTGCATTTGTTTAGTCCCAGGAGCGCAGCTGGAGGAATCCTGCATCAGTTATCGGCAGTTCGCTCCAGCGACCGTTGTATCGTGTTAGGAGGCGATATTTTCGATTTTCGTTGGAGCGACCAGGGAAGCCACGCCCAGACGATGCAGGCAGCAACTCAATGGCTGGAGAATTTACTGGCAAACACGGGCCAAGCACAAATTCGCTTTCTGGCCGGAAATCACGATTGCCATCCGGATTTTTTTGAGCGTTTACGAAGTTTGGCGGAACAGGAAACGCGATTTGGATGGTGCGAGCATCATCTGCAAATTGGCAATAGCCTGTTTCTCCATGGTGACATTCTGGATTCACGAGGAGCACTGAACTCGTATCGAAAAAGATTCCATCACTCCCGCCCCCAAACTGGACTGAAGCAACAACTATACAATGCTGTCGTTGGGATGCGGTTGCATAAGTTGGTTCCCGCTGTGCGTCATCGCCAAGGAATTACCTGTTCGCGTCTTAGAGCCTGCGTCATGCAAATGCCACTGCAGGCCACAGAAAGTCTCGAGAGAGTGTTTTTTGGGCACACGCATGTTCCCGTGTTTGGTTTTAAATCGCAAGGGATTCGTTTTTATAACCCAGGGGCTGCCCTCAAGCACATGCGCGCGCACCCGCAGAGTTTCGAATTCGAGAAATTGACACACATCGGTGCAACTACGGAATCGACGAATGCTTGAGCCGACGGACAAGAAATCCGATTGCTACTCGGCCGGTGAGCGGGCGTGGATGGAGTTCGGTCAGCAGTTGCGCGCCAAAGGTTTGGCCGGCTGGCTAAGTCGCCTGACAGGATGGGGCGTCACACCAGATGCGATCACCTATTTTTCTGGCCTGATTGGATTGGGATTTGTGCCGCTGTGGTTGTTAGACTTCAAAGCGGCGGCTATCGCGATGGTCGCCGGCCACATTCTACTCGACGGCCTCGATGGACCACTCGCCCGCTTTCAGAACAATGCCTCTCCCCGCGGTAGTTTCACCGATACTTTGATGGACCAAATTGTAATTACCGGAGTGACGATTGCATGGATGCTTGCCGAGCCCACTACAGCATCGATTGCAGTAGGAAGCTGCTACGTATTCCTCTATCTGCTCGTCGTCGCCATGGCCATGGTCCGCAACGCGATGGCGATTCCCTATTCCTGGCTGGTGAGACCGCGGTTTTTCGTTTACTTGGCGATCGCTGGCGACTGGTGGTTCCAAGGGCAATTCACGGTGTACGTGTTGGCGACCTGCGATGGGTTGCTAGCAATCAAATGTCTAACTGGTTTTGTAGCTCTCCGGCGCGATTTGCCCGGGGCGGGCTAAACGGCAGGGTTCAGTAGCCTGAGGCCATTTCGTGGCAATTGGCCTTGATAGCAACTGACCAGCCAAGTTAAGAGAGAGGAACGTAGAACCGAGTGCGCAGTGAACCAAGTGCGCAGTGAACCGAGCGCGCAGTCGAGTTGCTGCGCGCCCGCGGTTGTTCCTCGACCTCAATTGGCCACTCACATGCCTCGCATACTAGTATCAGCCTCGTTTCCCGAATCGGAATTGGCGCGACAAACTCCCCACGCCAGTGGACGATGGGATGAGTTTGAATTCATTTTTTCTCCGACCGGGGCTCCCATTGATGCATGGGTTGTGTACGACAATCTCCGCGAGCCGATGTCGCAGCTTTGCCCAAGGGCTAACACGTTATTGATCACGGGGGAGCCGGCAAGTGTTCGTCGTTATCGCGGCCGTTTCACTGGCCAATTCGGACAATTATGGACAGCCCAGGAAGGGATACAGCATCCGCGAGTCACTTACTGCAATGAAGGTCAGCCGTGGCACTATGCGCTCAGGGCAGGGGAGTCCCACGGTCGACCGCTTAGCTTCAGCGATCTCTCGACGCTTGTTCGCCCAAGTAAACCAAAGTTGCTGAGCGTTATTTGTAGCGACAAGACTGTTACGCCGGACCAGCGACAACGACGCGACTTTGTGCGTTACCTTCAATCGGAGTTGGGTAGCGAAATAGATGTGTTCGGGCGCGGTGTGCGGACCCTCTCCGATAAATCGGACGCTATTTGGCCCTACAAATACCATATTGTTTTGGAGAACGATCATAGCGAACATTTCATGACTGAAAAAATCGCTGATGCCTATCTCGGCTGGAGTTATCCGCTGTACTTCGGTGGTCCGGAAGCTTATCAACGCTTTCCCGAAGGTAGCTTTACGGCGATTGATATTTACCAGCCTGCCGAGGCTTTGTCGATCATTCGAAATTGTCTGGCGGCGCATACCTATGAATTGTCCTTAACCAACATCGCGAAAGCTCGCGAGGCAGTGCTAAATCGGAACAATCTTTTCGCGATGCTAGCCAAATACTGGCGAGCCAACCTATCGAACCAATCGCCCGGACTTACCAGGCTTGTCCCCAAGTCGCATCGTACGAGCTTAATCATTCAACAGCTTGGTCGCAGTCTAGGACTTTCACGCCAAGCCGCTTAAAGGGGGTATGTTTTGTACGATCCACGCAGGCACGAACCGCTCATTTCAGTTGTCATGCCCGTCTATAATGCTGGCCCTTACCTGATCGATGCCATCGCCAGCATTATCGAGCAAACAATGCGCGATTGGGAATTGATTTGTGTAAACGATGGCAGCACCGACAACAGTCGGCAAGTGCTAGATTGGTTTGCAACTCAGGATGATCGCATTCGCGTCGTGCATCAGCAGAACCGTGGAATCGTCGACGCCTTGAACGGGGGCTGCGCCATTGCCAGGGCACCGTTGATCTGCCGGATGGATTGCGATGACATATCGATGGCGGAGCGATTCGAGCAGCAGTCGCAGTTCATGCGCAAGAATCCAACCTGCACAGTTGTCGGTGGTTCAATTTTGCAGATAGACGGTGACAGTGATCCGCTCGGAATGAGTTCGCTACCGATCGAGCATGATGATATTCTTAACAATCTGTTGCATCGGCGTCCGGGGCATTTTCATCCGACAACCATGATCCGCGCCGCGGCACTCGATGCTGTGGGAGGCTACCGTAAGAAGTACGAGTGGGTTGAGGATCACGATCTGTGGTTGCGTCTGGCTCAACGTGGAAAGCTAGCCAATTTGCAAGAAGCAGTCTTGTGTTATCGACAGCATGCAGGTAGTGTCTGTTGGCAGCGTGCAGCCCAGCAGCGCGGGTTGATGAACGAACTGCTGCAGGAGGCATTCGCAGCGCGGGGCCTGAAAGCCCCTGAGGAAGTGTTATTGGATGCCGATTCGTATCGCTCGGCCGCCGGACCCGGCAAATGGGCGCGGATTGCAGCCAAGGGCGGCTATGCACGCAGTGCATGGAAGCAGCTTAAAGGACTCATCCGCAGCGATGCGGATTGGAAATACAAAACGAGAATGACGTGCGAAGTCGCAGGCCGTCTAGCGTGGCAGTGGATAGGCGCTAGTTTACACTCCCGCGCTGCCATCGGAGTCCCTGCATTTGCTGAGTGGCATCAACGCGTGGCCCGTGAGATAAAAACGCTGCCCGCCGGTTATCAGCGAGCAGCGTAGCCAGTTGTTTTTCTCGACCGAGCAAATTTGTTGCCGCACTATGCGTTGAGCTTGACAGCAGTGCTGTCTGCAATGTTAACCCAAACGTGAACGTGTGGAGCGCCGCGGAAATGCCATACGAAAGATGGCCCTTCCAATCGCCAGTTGTCCCAAACCTTATCTTTGCCAATATCGCGATCGGTGAAGAACGAGAGATGGCACGCATCCAAACCGCCCTGCTCTTCCAAACATTTCAGCGCCTCTTGCTGGTCCGATTTACGGAACGGAGCTACGAGCGCCTTGAGCGTCAGTTGCATTTGCTCTCGCTGATCAGGGGATAGGTCCGTTATGGGAATGCCCGAAAAAACTCCGCCTTTGCCCTGAAAGGCAACCTTTTGTTCGCCGGGAGTCGTGGGGACTTCGGCAGCTTTTCGCTGTTTGCCATCAAGCATAGAGTAAACTTTGTTCGCTTCGATGGCCTGCGTCCAAAAAACATTCCCAGCATGGTCGCTGTCCTCTTCATCGATCGGCGCATGCCCATAAAAAATCGGTCCACCAAACGCTACATTCTCGGAAGAATCTCCATCGCAACGAAGCGTCATGTGGCGGCCAGTCAGTACAAATTCAAAGTTCCCATCGCCGGGCTTTCCAAAGATTGCCAGGCTCTGCTCTCGACCAAAGCCGCCGCAATCGTCTTCTAGTTGTTTGTCAAAACTAGCATGCCATTCAGGGGCGACCATGCCCTCAAAAATCTTGCGGATTAGCTCTTGCTGTTCGCCCGTATAAAACTCGCTACGAATCGACTCGGGAGTGATCATCCAATTATTGGCAACGCGAGTTCTCAACAGTCCACGCTTGGCGTCAACATGATCCCAGTCGAAACAAACTTTTTCTCTCTGGCCGGGCTTCAGTGTTTCGTAAAGGACCTTAACCAGCGACTCGGGAGTGGTTGGAGAATCCTCTGCTGCCAGCGCGAGTCGCGGCAGGGCGGCGGCAGTAGCAGCTACGGTCGCAGTCTGTTGAATAAATTTTCGCCGGTTGGCTTGGTTCTTGCGTGTCATCCGAAAGCTCCTGAGAAAGTGCGGGGAATTGCTGAGGGAGGCAAGCGATAGCCTAACACGAAATTGCACTGGAAGTCAAAAAATTGTCGAGCGTGAAGAGATAAAAACTGTCCATTTAGGTGCTCGCCGAATCCTCTTCCGCAATCAGCTCTTCGATCAATGCATGAATTGTTTGATCCTGGGTGGCACCATTCCAATTCAACTCACCCTGCCAAACATAGCGTATGTAGCCTTTTTTATCGATTACATAAACGGTGGGCCACATGGTGTTTGACCAGTTCTTCCAGTTAGCCGATTTCAAATCGATTAGGACGGGAAATTTAAAACCTTGCTCCTTTGCGGCAGATCGCACCGCATTGGGGTCGCGCTCGCTACTGGTCTCCGGTGTTTGGATTCCGATGAGGGCAAGTTGATCGCTAGGGAAGTCTTCGTGCCATTTGTTGTAATGGGGGAAATTGGCGTGGCAATTGTGGCATTGAAATGCGTAGAAGTGAACGACAACAACCTTACCCCGCAGCTCTTTGAGCTTCAGTGGCGAAGAGTTAACCCAGTTCTCGACGTCTACCAACTCGGGAGCCATGGGATAGATTCGCTTGAGCTGAGATGTTTCAAAGGGGGCTCCTAGAGACTTGGTCAGCAGTTGTTGCTGTTCGGGACGCAGCAAGGTTTTTAACAAGGACTGTTCGGCGAATGGCACGTAGAAATGGCGTAAGTGATTGCAGTGAATTGGTATAGGCAAATGAGGCCTCTCTCGTCTAGATGGAGTTATCACACACCCATCCCAGGCAAGGAGGCCTCACTATGTTGTTTTGTAACCACGGACGGTTC
>JBGSTP010000305.1:0-24522 GCA_041736515.1 Pirellulaceae bacterium | reverse complement strand
TTTCGAGCCATGCTGGAGCATGCGCTGACAGAACTGCGAAAACAGCCCGATGTTGTTGGAGTACGGTTGTATGTCGAAGCGGAAAATGCTCGCGCGCAAGCCGTTTATCGAAGAACGGGATTCGTTGACCCAAACTATGTTGTAATGGAGCAGATGTTTTGAGCGCCGTAGCCACTGTCGCCAGACGATGGACGCGCTGCAAATAATCTCCGAACGCTTGGCAGCGGTAGCTACGGTCTTCAACGAATAAACTTTACGAAAGGATTTAAAGGTGGACGCTCGAATCCCCAGCTAGCGGCTAGTGCGTCGGCGGCTTCTTCTATATCTGTGATTTCGCCCCATCCGCCATTGCGCAAGTAAGCGTGCGCAAATTCGTGCGCGATAACATAATCCGTAAAGGGTTCCGGCGTGTCCTCGAGTTTGCGACGCAGGACAACACAACGGCTGACCATGCCACCGACTGATGGGCAGGCCATAAACAATTTCCAGCCTTTGCCGGGAGTCGAGTCTTCGAGCGCAATGCGAAAAGATCCATCCTCTATGAAGTCACACTTTACAGTTTCAGGCAACGACTGGAGAACGCACATCACGCGCGCCCGCAGCTGTGGAAAATCGGCAAAGTCTTCCAGCTGGCTGGCAAACCTACTCAAGATCATGAGACACCCTCAGGTTACTGCGATTGTAGGGCGAATAATACCACATTGATACCGATGCGTGCTGCGTCATCGCGAACGTAACCACGACATTGAAGAGAGTGTCGGCTTTCCAGGGCGCAACTAATATCTAGTGGCGAGAAAACAACAGCGATTCGATTGTCCACGCTGCCAAACTCCAGCCGGGGTGCTAGCCGGCGCTGAGCGGCATTGATACTGTCACCTGAGAGATCTGGATCGATAACGGTGACTTCCCGTATATCAAAGCCACCAAACTCACGAGTCAGTAGCGCATGAGACTCTGGCAGCTTCGATAGCGGCGATTCAAGCACCAAAGCCATTTCGCGGCGAAAGCTTTCGGCAAATGCTTGATCAGCACAAATAGCGTCTACAAACAGAAATCCGCTGTTCTTGAAGTACTCGCGGAGCGCATCTCGCTGTAATTCCGTCAATCGCAATTCGCCGCGCCCATGCATAAAAGCGACAGGATATTTTTTCAATTCCTGCCTGCTAATTTCAATCACGCGATTCTCGGAGCTCAATTGAAAAGGGTTCTCCTTATCGAGCCATTTAATCAGATTCGGAACGGCTTGAGAGGCATCGTTTGCGCCTGCATTGTGTTGAAGCTTGGGAAGCAAGAAGACTCCACGATCGGTCGGCAGTTGATTGCGTACCTCTTCCAATACGGTTACGGTATCGAGTTTCTGTTTGAGTTCTCTTCCGGTGACATATGCCAGGACGTTGATTCCAATCTTGGTTGATGCATCCAAATCCTTTTGTACCGTGGGCGTGGTTTCGAGCTTAGCTCCAAAGGGTTGATTCAGTTGCCAACGGCACGAGAGACTAATAGGCGAATAGACCACGCCTAGACGGCAACATGTTTGCACACCATACAGCCAAGCGTCATGCGGAAGATCCTGAGGTGCCACCCGAGTCTCTGCAAACCAGATCGGATGATCGGGAGAGAGCTTCTCAAGCGGCTTATCGAATAGTTCTAGCATGAGCTTATTAAAAAAGTCCTCAAACGCTTTGCCATCGCAGCCGTCGCCGTTGCAGGCTTCGGCAAAAATAAAGCCTCCCTGCTGCACATATTCCTTCAGTATGAGCTTATGTTTTGCAGTCAACACAGGAACTCTACTTCCACTGAAGAACAAGACAGGCGCTTCCAACAAATCCTTGACCGTGGCTTTGTCCAGCTCGACGTTCTGCCATGATAACTCTCGTTTCCACGCTTGTTCGGTGAAGGTTGTCAGGTGCTGAATTGCGGCCGGGTGATTGTTCCAGTCGTTGTCGCTACCGTATTGCAAGCGGTTGATGACTGTCTGGCGTTTGCCTTTGGCCAGAAAGAGCAGCGCAAAGGCGGTTTCGCTAACATCATTACCGTTATAGGCATTTCTGGCGACGATTCGGCCGGTGATTTTGTCCTGCAACTGCAGCAGTGCCAACGAGCCCTGGCGATACCAGTCGGCTTCACCGATAAAACGGCGACCAGTCAACCTGCCCGCTCGCTCCAACGCATACATGTAATAGAGATATTCTGCCAAATGTCCGGGATTGCTCGTCAGCGATAGATTGTCGCCAAGCCATTTGAGAGCTGCTGCGATGCGAGCCTGATTCTGCGATGCCTCGCCACAACATTGAACTCGATCCAGGGCCTCTCCTCCCAGTGAATCTAGTTGCGAACCGACGATCACCAAGGAGGCAATACCTGCGCAAGTCATACTGCCGCGGCCGGGAGCATTTCCACCTGAATCATAAGGAAAACTGCCGTCGCGATTTTGCAAACGATGCCAGTACTTTTCTGCCTCACCAAAAACTTTGCTCCAATGCTCCACGGAAACGCTACAAACTCCAGATCGCTGCGCCTCGTGCAGCGCCAACAGTGCGAATTGGCTATTAGAAGGATCGCCTGTGCCGCCATCTCTTGCTCCGTAGCCCCAGCCTCCATTGGCCAACTGAGCATCGATTAGCCACTGCGCGTTGCTTTGGATTTGATTCGCATATTTGTTCGGGTTGGCCGCGCAAAGAGCCATTGTCTGCACGGAAACCGTGTAGGTTCTTTCCAGTTTGCGCCGACTGATGAACTGCAGGGCTTTGGCGATTTCAGGACGGTTGGGCTCCATGCCACTATTCAGCAACGCCAGCGTGACCAATGTACTGACTCCGTCTGGATATTGCGGGCTGAACTCAGGCCAACCGCCATCGGGCAACTGATTCGAGAGAAAATAACGAATAGCCTGTCCAATCCCCTGTTCAACCTGGGCTGCAGTGAGAGACTGAGCGCGGGCGACCGAGTGGGGAGTTAAAAAGGTATGAGCCGTTAAAAAGGTTAGAATCGTTAGGCAGCCTAAGATCCCTGCTCTGAGCCGAATCATGTCCAGTCCCCGTGCGGCAGTTGGCAAGCGACAATACACTTACTGTGTCCATCAAGTATAGCGACTCTCGAAACAAACGGACTGCACTAAACTTACTGGGATAGCACTCGTGTCGAATAAACCGAAGAATGTTGGAGACCTACTGCGAGAGTTTCGCGAGCATCGCGATGCGATGAAGGAAGAACTGGCGAAAGTGGTCATTGGTCAGGACACAGTGATTGAGCAGTTGCTAGCAGCTATCTTTACGCGCGGCCACTGCCTCCTGGAGGGCGTGCCTGGACTAGCCAAGACCCTGATGGTCAGTTCACTGGCCCGCATCGTCGATGTGTCCTTCAATCGCATTCAATTCACGCCCGACTTGATGCCATCCGATATTACCGGCACGAACGTCCTGGACGAGGATGAAAACGGTCGACACCAGTTTCGTTTTGTAGAGGGACCGATCTTTACGAATATTCTCTTGGCGGACGAAATCAACCGAACTCCCCCCAAGACACAAGCAGCGTTGCTGCAGGCGATGCAGGAGCGGGAAGTTTCGGTTGGGCGGACAACTTACGAACTGCCCGATCCATTCTTCACCATCGCTACGCAGAACCCGATCGAGCAGGAGGGAACGTATCCGCTGCCCGAGGCACAGCTTGATCGCTTCATGTTCAATATCATTGTGGGCTACCCCTCTGCCGATGAAGAAGAACGCATCCTCTTGGCAACCACCCGCAATGAAAAACCCGAAGTCAACAAAATTCTGTCGGCGCGAGCCATTGTCAATATCCAGAAACTAGTTCAAAGCGTTGCCGTCAGCCCCTATGTCGTAAAGTACGTTGCGCACTTGGTCCGCGCTACGCGACCAGCCGACGAGCGGGCGCCGCAGTTTGTTAGAGAGTTAGTTGATTGGGGAGCAGGCCCACGGGCTGGGCAATTTTTGATCAATGGTGGTAAAGCGATCGCCGCCATGGATGGACGCTTCAGCATCGCTATCGACGACATTCGTCGCATCGCCGTTCCCGTGTTACGCCACCGAGTCAGCACGAACTTTCAAGCGCAGGCCGAAGGGATGACGAGCGAGCGAATCGTCGAACGCTTGCTCAAAGAAATCCCCGAGCCTGATGTTCCTAAATTCGGTAGCGTTCCGGGAGCACCACCCATCCCGCCTCCACCACCCGTACAATCAAAGTGATGCGAATGTTTCAGTGAATTCGTTTTGAAGCTTGCCATTCATGGTCGCTGTTGAACAGTACTTGAAACCCGAATTAGCTGCGCAAATCAAGCGACTGGACCTGCGCGCGAAAATGGTTGTGCGTGGTTTTTTACAGGGGCTGCACGCAAGTCCCTTTCATGGATTCAGTGTCGAATTCAGCGAGCATCGGCGCTACTCTCCCGGCGATGATCCCAAAGACATAGATTGGGTCGCCTACGCCAAGACAGGAAAATACTATGTCAAGAAATTCGAGTCCGAAACAAACTTGACAGGCTACCTGGCTATCGACCTGAGCGCGTCGATGGACTACACCTATCGACAATCCCTGACGAAGCTCGACTATTGCATTTGCCTGGCTGCTGCACTCAGCTACCTTATGATTCAGCAACAAGACCCCGTCGGCTTGGTTACATTCGATACCAAGCTGGGCGCCAGCGTTCCGCCGCGCAGTCGACGCAGCCAACTGCCCACAATTCTCAGCCAACTTACCAAACTTAAAGTAGCTGGCCAAACCGACTTGGCGGGATCCGTTACACAGCTCGCAGCCATGCTACGTCACCGAAGTCTGGTGATGCTGTTCAGCGACCTACTTTCGGATGAAGAGCCCATGCTTCGTTCTTTGCGAAATCTCCGCCATGCAGGGCACGATGTCATTGTGTTTCATGTGCTGGATGAAGCCGAAGTGACCTTTCCGTTCCAAGGAACGCTTCAATTGCGAGATCCTGAAACCGGCAACAGCGAGCCGGTGCGGGCGGCCGATGCTGCCGCAGAGTATCGATTGACGATCGAAGCCTTTCGACAGCGACTCGACAAAGAGTTTTCCGAAAGTCGCATCGACTATGTGCCGCTGGATACGAGCCAACCCTACGACAAAGCGCTAACAGAGTATTTACTGAGTCGCCGAAATCGATTCTAGGCCCTAAGATTACCAACAGGCACCTTTTGAATCTCTTGCCAAGGCCGACCATAGCCTGGCTGTTTGCAATCACCCAATTTGCTCCCAGTTCTAATTAGTTTCAAAAATCGATAGTTTGCAAAATGAGTTTTCTTCATCTATCACTGCTGGCTGGATTAGGGATGGTTTCCATTCCCATCCTGCTGCATTTGTTTGGAAGAAGCCAGCCACAACTACTCGACTTCCCAGCGCTTCGATTTGTAAGGGAAACCACGCAAGAGCAGAGCATGAGCTGGCAACTCAGGCACATGCTGTTGTTGCTGCTGCGCGGTCTCCTGTTAGCCGCACTGGCGATTGCCCTGGCGCGACCGCGTGTCCATAGCGCCATGTTAAGTGGCGTGTTGACTGGATCGATTCTAGCAGGCTGCGCGGCGATTGCCACTTTGGTAGCTGCTGTAGCCCTGGCGTCGCGGCGTCCCAAGCAGGTCTGGCTCACCGCCGCTGCCATTGCGCTTGCTTTATGGCTGGGAGCGGCTTTGTGGGGAGTGCGCACTTTAACGACCGGCCCCAGCGTTCCGAACGCCGATCAATCCGCTCCTGTCGCCGCAGCGCTGATTGTCGACAATGGGCCCACGATGACTTACCGAACCGAAAACACTACTCGACTCGAACTGGCGCGGAACATGGCGCTGTGGATCTTAGAGCAATTGCCCATCGAAAGCCGCGTTGGAGTTCTTACGAATGTTCCAATTGGTTCGCTGGCACTCGATCCATCGACGGCCAAGTCGCAGGTAAAGCTAATCGAAGCGCGTGGGGCTCATGTAGATTTGCTCGGTAGGGTGCGCACAGCGCTCGACCTAGTGTTAAGGAGCGAATTCGAACGCAAGGAAATCTATGTCCTAACCGATTTATCTTCGACCTCCTGGTCTGCCACACAGAGCGATTTAGCGCAACTGCTGGGCGAGAATTCTGAGCAAGTCTTGGTACAAATCATCGACGTCGCCAAAGAGGACCAGGCCAATGTACGTCTGGGCACGGTGACTGCGGATTTTGAAACGGTACCGGCTGGTGGAGATGTCGAGTTCTCTGTCGAAGTTCACCGAGCTAGTACCACGCAGGAATCGTTGACCGTTGAGTTGTTCCAGGAAGCTATCGACCCAACGCGACCGGTCATCCGCGACGAAAAACTAGAAATACCCAAGCAGTCGGTCGTCGATCGCAAGGTTGCCGAATTTGGCGCGAACAGCGTGGCAACGATATCGCTCCAGGCAAAAGACCTTGAACCAGGCACTCACAATTTTGTAATTCGCTTGGTTCACGCTGACCCACTTCCCATTGACAACGAACGCTACTTTTCCATCCTCTCCCAGACACAGAAACCAACCTTGATTGTGGCCAATGACGAAGGCGTCGGCCAGAATCTGCAGGCGATTGTCGACCCTCAGTCGATTGCCGCCAACTCGAACGGTGCAACTCGCGTCGATCGTGTGCGCTATGTGCAATTGGCTGACGTACCGCTTGAAAACTACGCGGTAATTTGCTTGTACGATCCTACGCCCATGACAGGACAATTAACCAAAGCTCTGCTTGCGCACGTGAGTAGCGGCGGTGGCCTACTTGTGATTCTGGGTCCCGGCCTGGGGACGCTCGAGGGCGTCAGCGGAAACCCCATCACGCAACTATTGCCGGGCGAATTGAGCGGATTTGCCAGTCGCAGCGTGGACGATCCAACCGTCTTTCCGGAACCCGTCGCGCTGACGCATCCCGTTTTTTTCGCGTTTGGCCAATCGCCCGATAGTATTCCGTGGAATGTTTATCCGATCTATCAAAACTGGAAGTTGTCTAAGCTTGCCGATGCAACGATTACGTTGATGCAATTGAGCGACAATTCTGCGCCGTTTCTAACTTTGCAGGCTCGTGGCCGTGGCAATATCATCACGCTGAGCTCGCCAATTCCCGAGTTTGATTCGCGGGATCGGCCGCTCTGGAATCTATTGTGGGCTAGTGATCCAATGCCAGCGTTTGCACTTCTGCTGGGTTCGTTTCGCAGTTTGAGTGGCTCGCAGCAGGAAAAAATGAATTACGAGGTAGGGCAAATGGTGAGCCTATCGAACGATCCGCTTGTTTGGCCCAGCCTCTATGATTTGTATCAACCCGAAGCCAAACAGTGGGAACCCGTTCAACGAACTGCTACCGAGGGAACACTCAATTTAGGAGAGTTCGACCTGCCTGGAGTCTATCGCTTGCGTGGACAGCGCGCCGAAGCTGTGTCGCGAGCTTTTAGTTTGAATGTTCCAGAGATAGATACAATCCTCGAACGCATGGAAGTCGCAGACCTGGACGAACGGCTTGGCAGCGGCAACTATCGGTTGGCTCGCGAGCGAAACGAGGTGGAAAGCAGCGTCGGTCAAGCCCGGTTTGGGCAAGAGCTTTATCCGCTCATGATGGTCCTGGTGGCGGGCCTATTTTTGGCAGAGCAAGCCATGTCCAATCGGTTCTACCAGATCAAATTTCGCAAGTAATTTCGTTTAAGCTTCTGCATGTTCTTTTATTGCAACTTACCAAATCCAATTGCACAAGTTAGCGTCGAACCGGTGTTTGGCTGGTACGCCGTTGTACCGCTGGCAATTCTAATGCTGGCCAGTCTATGGCTCACGCTGTCGGCGACGGGACTGTCATGGAAGGCGCGGATGCTGTTGGTGCTTATTCGCCTCCTGGCAATGCTGATCTTGCTGATAGGCTGGATGCGTCCGGCCATCGTCTCGGAAAAAGAAAACGAGAGCGCTGGCGCTATCGCCGTGCTTATGGACAGATCGCAGAGCATGACGCTCTCCAGTGGCAATAGCGATGAAAGCCGATGGCAAGTTCAACAGGCTGTGTGGACGGCTATCGAATCTTCGACCAAGCTGAGAATTGGTCAAACGCAATTGGTGCCCTACTTTTACGATCGCGACGCAATTGTCGTTGCAAGCGACGACCTGCCCGCATTGTCGAGATCGTTTTCCAATCCACCAACAGGTCGCTTTACCGATCTTGGAGGAACTCTGGCAGAAATCGGGCGAATGCAATTGGATCCACCGTTGCGAGGCGTGATCCTCATGGGTGACGGTGCTCAAACGTTGCTTCCCGCACCTGTCGATGCAACTGGAGCCGCGCGGCAAATGGCGCAATTGGATCAGCCCATACTGTTTGTCGGAATCGGCCCCCGCGGCGCAAACAGCCAATTCAAAGACGTAGCCATCGAAGGCATCCCCGAGCACTTCAATGCTTTCATCAAGAAGGAACTCAAAGTCCCATTGGTAGTGAACATTCAGGGCATGCAAGGGGTGCCTGTAACCGTATCTCTTGTGCTCAAAGCCAGTGGTAAACCAGACCGCAAATTGGCTGAGCGCAAAGTCTCTGCGTCCGCTGCGAGCGAGAAAATGGCCATTGATTTGACAGTTGTCGTGCCCGATGAAGGCGAATACCTGCTCGAAGCAACAGCCTCAGTGGAAGCAACTGAACAGAATAAAGCCAATAATCAGGTGAGCAGTTTTGTTACGGTGCGCGAGGGAGGAGTTCGCATTCTCTATCTTTCGGGACAACCGTTGCCTGAGCAAAAGTTTCTGCGCCGCTCCCTCGAAGAATCGCGAGACTTTGCGACCGAGTATCTTTCCTGGCCAGAGCGCGAAAGACGCAAATGGCCACAAGATCTCGGTGTCAGTCTCCAATCCTTTGATGCGTTGGTTATCGACGAGTTGGTTGCAGCAGCGCTGTCGGAAAATGCATGTAACGAGATTTTAGCGCGTGTTCGACGCGGTGCAGGAGTGCTGTTCTTGGGAGGATATCGAAGTTTTGATGCCGGTGGGTACGGCAACAGTCCTCTAGCTCCGATGTTCCCGATTGTTATGGATCGTCGACCGCACGCCTGGGACGCGCCCATCGACCCTGCCTACCAGGTCTTAGGCGACATTCGGCTGCGCCCCTCTTTACCTCATCCCATCACCAGTTTTACAGCGGAACCCGACAACACGCGGCTATGGCGGCAATTGGAGCCGCTCAAGGGCATTAACCGCTTTGGCCAACTGCAGCGAAGTGCTGGAACACAGGTGCTCCTGGAAGGCCCCAATCGCGAGCCGGTTCTGGTCGCAGGCGAATTCGGCAACGGCCGCGTACTAGCTTTCGCCGGCGATAGTACATGGCAATGGGTTTTGGCAGGACAAGCCAAATATCATCAACAGTTCTGGCGACAGGCTATGCTTTGGCTGATTCGCCGCGATAGTCTCAAGGAAGGCTTTCGTTTGGTCCTGGATCGAAGAAGACTGCTGCTGGACGAGACGCCAAACATGACCGTAGAGTGGTTTGGGGGCAGCGACAACACACCGATGCCCTCTGATTTCACCATCGAATTGTCGCGCGATGGTCGACGACTGCAAGAGTTGAGCACCAGCCCCGTATCGGAAAGTGTCCGCAAGGCCACACTAGCGGGCCTCGATACACCTGGACTGTATCGCGCGGCGCTAACCGCCAAATCCGAAAGTGGGAAAAGCTATCAAGCGGAGACGGCTTTCGTTGTGCGCGATGAATCGCGGGAAATGACGCAATCGGCCGCCGACTGGCAGATGATTAACAATATTGTTTCTGCCAACAAAGCCGCAGGAGGGCAACTCATATTCCCCAGTGAAATCGGGACTGCAATTGAG
This sequence comes from Pirellulaceae bacterium, assembly GCA_041736515.1. Taxonomy (GTDB): domain Bacteria; phylum Planctomycetota; class Planctomycetia; order Pirellulales; family Pirellulaceae; genus Aureliella. Next base: position 14,719 of record JBGSTP010000305.1, on the reverse strand, counting down.
TGGCTTCGTCAAAGGCAGGAAGCAACCCTGGTCAAAACCGTCGAGAAACGTCGGCTTGGCGACGCGGCCTGGGATGCTTGGCTATACCTAATTCTGTTCTGCACGCTGATGAGCCTCGAATGGGGTCTACGTAAATCGTGGCAATTCCCGTGAGCAAACGGACTCATCGGGCTTTCAATATTCAACGGTTTGGCAGTTATGCAGGGTTTCTGTTAAGATGTTTCCCAGGCCAATCCCTGTTGGCTCACTTAGGCGGAACCGGGAACAAGAACAAATGTCGATAGCAGTGGACTCCAAAGCGAAAAACCAAGCACAATTTACCCAGCGAGTCGCGCTGAGTGGGCGAAGTCGTTTGGGCCGATTACTCGGCGTTGAAATCGCCGCGACAGGTAGCTACGTCCCTGAAACGATTGTTGCCAACGAAGACCTGGCAGCGCTGGGTTGCGATAGCGATTGGATTGTTCAGCGAACTGGAATACTCGAACGACGACGCGCCGCCCCCGATCAAGCAACCAGCGACTTAGCGCTCAAGGCAGCGCAACAATGCCTAGCTCGAGCTGGCGTAAGCACTGCCGAAGTAGATTTGATTGTGGTTGCGACAATTACCCCCGACCATGCTTCACCTTCGACGGCCTGCCATCTGCAGAAGCAGTTGGGTTGCATTGCACCAGCCATGGATGTGAACGCGGCCTGTGCTGGATTCATGTATGCGCTGGTGACCGCCGGTCAATTCATCGCCAGCGGTACGGCAAAGTGCGCGCTGGTCGTGGGTGCCGAAGTGATGAGTCGCACGATCAATCCCGCCGACGTAAAAACCTACCCTCTTTTTGGTGACGGTGCGGGCGCAGTGTTACTCCGCGCAACCGACGATGATTCCAAAGGACTTCTCAGTTACACGCTTGGCGCCGAGGGGTGTGGAGGGCAATTGCTGTGTATTCCCAGTGGTGGAAGTCGGTTGCCGTTGACGGCCGAATCGCTGCACGCAGGCGAGCACTATTTGCAGATGGAGGGCAGGAGTGTGTTCAAGTGGGCAGTCCGCGTCGTCGCCGATAGTACGCATGATTGTTTGGCCTTTGCGGGCCTGCAAATGGACGAGATTGACTTGATGATCCTGCATCAAGCGAATATCCGCATTATAGACTCGGCTGTTTCCGATTTTGCAATTGATCGCGCAAAGGTTTTTGTCAACTTAGATCGCTATGGAAACACGAGCGCCGCGAGTATCCCCTTGGCGCTCGACGAGGCGATCACGGGCGGCTTATTGAAGCCCGGCAATCGGGCGTTAATGTGCGGTTTTGGATCTGGTTTGGCCTGGGGAACGGCTGTCGTACAGTTATAGCGCAGCGTATTGGGTCCCCTCGCTAACAGGAGCAGATTCTGTCTGAATTCACTAGCGTAGTAGGCGTTTTTGGCCTTCCACTATTGGCGGCAATACTCTTCGCCTGCGCCGCCTTGATGATGAAACTCACATCGCGTTGGCAAATAGACATTTGGCGAGTGAGTTTTGTTTGCAACGTATTGTCAGCGATTGCCTTTCAGTCATTCTGGTTTACATCCGAACAACCACCTCTGTGGTTACTGTGGTGGCAACCGTTAACCGTAGCGGTGTTGTATGTCGCTGGGCAAGTGCTGACACTGACTTCGTTAGCCCAAGGAGAAATCTCTGTTGCCGCGCCAGTTCTAGGACTCAAGGTGGTCTTCGTACCAATTTTCTTGTGGCTACTCGGTGTCGGGCTGCTTCCGGTGAACACCTGGATATCCTGCATCGGAGCCACCATCGCGGTGATGCTACTGAACGTTTCGGCTGGTGCACCCGGTCGAGGACGAATCGTCTTTTCCATGGTAACGGCCATGAGTGGAGCCGCCGCTTTTGCACTGTTCGATGTTTGCGTGCAAATGTGGAGTCCAGGCTGGGGGCGTGGAGCATTTCTACCGATCATGTTTGGCATGAGCACACTGCTCTCGCTCTGCTTGATTCCCTTTTTCCGCGCCCCGCTCATGAGCATCCCGCTGGCAGCCTGGCCGACGCTGCTAGCGGCAGCATTTTTTATTGCTCTACAAGCTTTAGCAATTGTGGCAAGCGTCGCGTTTTGGGAGAGAGTAGCCGCATCGAACGTGATTTATAGTTCGCGTGGCTTGTGGAGCTTAGCCTTTGTGTGGTTGTTTGGACGCTACCTGCAGGTTGCCGATAGCGGGCTAACACCTCGCGTGCTGCTATTCCGCGCGTGCGGAGCTCTGTTGCTGTTCGGTTCCATCGCTCTGCTCGTTCTTTGATGGAAGAGAATTCATGTGCTGGAATTGTTTCAAAAAGTCGTTGTCGGTGGTGAGGATCAGTTCGGTTTGTTCGTTGATCGATTTTTCGTAGGCTTCGAGCGTACGAACAAAGGTATAGAAGTCGCCGACTTCGCTAATGGCCTCGGCATATCGCTGGATCACTTCCGCGTCCGCGTTACCGCGAGTGATGCTTGCCGTACGTTGACCTTCACCCTGGATACGTTCTACTTCGGCGTTGGTCTTATTCAAGATTTCTTGCTTCTGCTGTTCTCCAATCTTCACGTTGTACGCGCTGAACGAATCGCGTTCTGCAATCCAACGTTGAAACGTGGTGCGTCGTACGGTTTCGACGAAATCGATATGCGAAATGCCCACGTCGACCAATTCAATTCCCCGGGCGCCCTCTTCGGCGTCGTCGACGTTTGCAACCAGCGAGTGTCGAGCGGCAGTGTTGATTTTTTCCAAGATAGCTTGTCGCCCTACCAGACCGCGTGTCTTGGGGGCGCTCTCCGCCAACTCGGCTTCAGGCAAGACATCCTTCAAGACTTCCAGCTCACCTTCGCCGCCTTCCATCTCAGCCATTTTCATTTCGCGGCCGGTACTGCGCACAAGATCCTCTAAATCGTATTTCGTAATCACATCGCGCATTGCCCCACGAGCGAACTGGGCTACGCGACTCTCAGCGTTCTCCATCGTTCTCATGCGTTTGACGAAGGCGATCGGATCATTCACTTTCCAGACTGCCCAAGGAACAATTTCGATCTTCTTATTATCTTTGGTGGGCAAGTCGGGCAGCACCTCCGACAAGTCATCGCCCCAGAATTGAAGTGTGCTCGGCAGTAACCGAACGCTTTCGATGAAAGGCACTTTGAAGTACAAACCCGGTTGGACGTTGGCTCTCACGGGTTCGCCAAAACGCAGCACGACCGCCAATTGCCGTTGATCGACAACATAGAGCACAAACTGCGACAATATCAACAACACGCCCACAAGGGCAAACAATCTGACGATGAGCTGAACAACGCGTTGCGACATAATAAAGTTTCTTTGAAATCAAAAATCGTGGATCAGTACGGACGTTGGGTTCGCCCCTAGCCTATTGGCTCTGTGAGCCGATATTCATGAACGGAACGAGACCTTTTAGTTTTTCATCCAGAATCATCTTGTGACCACCATTTGCGAAGACTCGTTCCATAGTCTCCAGATACATGCGTTGTCGCGTGATTTCGGGGGCGAGTTTGTAGCTTTCGTACTTGGCCAGCAAAGCAGAGATTTCTCCTTCCGCTTCAGCCAATCGTCGCGAGGCATAGCCCTCCGCTTCGCGGATGAGTTTATCGCTACTAGCGTGAGCCAGCGGAAGCAAACTGTTCCGCTCGCGAGTCGCTTCGTAAATCAACTGCCCCTTTTGCTGAATGGAAGCATTCACTTGATCAAAAGATGGTTTCACTACTTCCGGCGGCGTCACGCGCTGCAGTTGCAGATCGGAAATCTCTATTCCTGCATCGAATGGCTGGAGGGCCAGTTTCATTTCGGCAAGAGCTGCCAAAGCGATCTCTTCTCGCTTGCCTGTCAATGCCTCATCGGCCGAATAGTCACCCACAATACGATGCATGGTCGATGTAGCGACAGCCACCAGGGCGCGCTGCACGTGCTCTTCATTAAAACTAAAGATGTATTTCTCAGGCTCGGTTACCCGCCAGAAAACATTCCATTCCACCACGGCAGCGTACAGGTCGCCAGTTAGAATCAACGCCTGGTCATCGCTGCGATTACCTTCTGAATCTGACCACTCGTTACGATCAGTAGCACTCGACGGTAGTCGCATACTCCGTTCGCTCATGTCGACTAACACTCTCTGGTCGATACCAGGAAACTTGAAACGCAAGCCAGGTGGTTGGGTTGAGTGATACTTGCCAAACCGCAACACGACGGCTTGCTCGTGAGCATCGACTACGTAAGCTGCGCTCCATACCATGTAAACCACCACCAACAATCCAAACACCAGACCCGCCATGCTGGCTATTTGTTGCGGAGATTTTTCGTTCCAATCAAAATTTTTGAACTGATCTTTGGCCATGGTATCTCGTCCTACTTAATTCGAAATCGATTGCGCACAATGAGTTGTCCGACGCTATTCTCAGTTCCAATTGCCTAGTGCGAATACTAGCTTGCATCAGCACTGCCAAGGACTAGGCACAAAGACTCAGTGCACTAGGCGCTAGGATAAATGGCGCTAGATGTTTACGCCCTAGGATGCTGGCGCGCTAGCATGATTGGCGATGCGCCCGCTTACCGCCTTGCGCGGAGCTGACCTCCAAACGTAGGCTGCAGCGGGTTCCCAGGCTGATGTTAGTCGAAATAGACAAGCCAAGTGCGCGACTCGCGACATTACAAACGGCATATCTGGCATAAACTGAAGGAATCGACGGCGCTGGTGGCGACTCGAACTGCTAAGAAAATTGCTGCACTAGTCTGTCTAGTGCTTTGTCCACATTAAATTTATGGCTGTAGCCACGCAGCCAAGTTTTGAAGTTGCGTATTTTTAGTCGCGGAGCAATGGCAGGTGATAGCCTGGGATGCAAATCGATGCAAATCCCAGGCTTGCGAAAGAAAGCCGGAAAAGTCACCAACGAGTTTCCATTTGGCTGACGATTTGTTCGGCGAGTCGCTCGACAGCGCGTTGTTGGGCTGAACCGATACTCTGCCCACCTTCGGGGATGAAGTCGCCACCCTGAATAAAGTAGAATGCCAATTCGCCCTGAGGAACAAAACGATTTTCCATTAACAAATTACCTTGGCGATCGGTCCAAGTCAGCTCCACGGTGATCATTTCTTCAATGGCGCGAGGCTCGTCCGTCGCAGCCTCAACAATCGTCCGCTTTGCTTGCGACGTCACTCGGCAAGTGAGCGTGCTGTCAGCGCTTGGGTTAGCGACAACCTTGTAGGGAGTTCTTAATTCCACGGTTTTCTGCAGTGCTTCGGTCAACTGCACCCCGAGGTTGTGCCGCCAGGCTTCATTGCGAACGACGGGGATGTAGATCGTGCGGACGTTGGGGTTGTAAAGCGAAGCCGAACCAAGTTGGTACCCGGCACAACCAGGCGCAAACGCGAAGATACTCGAAAACAACGTGAGTATTCGGCCAATACGAGCAACGCTTCCGCGCTGAGCAAGCTGAGTATTGTACGGCGTTTGGCGGTTCATGGCGAAAATCGTCGAGAATTTATTGGGCAGCAGGTACGTCCTTCAACCATGGGCGATCGTCGTTATCGCCTCCAAACAACCAAACGAGCGATTGGAATCGTTGCGGGGGATCGTCTGGCTGGCCACCGAGTTTGGTGAGCATGGCCTGGGCTTCGGCAGCGAAAGGCGTGTCGGAGAATTCCTTGAGGATGCGGTTGTAGTGGAACTTTGCCGATCCATTCTCACTGCGTCTTGTACGGTACTCTGCCTGTTCCCAAATTCGTTCTGCTAGTTGGAAGCGAATTTTCGAATAGGCTTTATTTAATTCTTCCTTGCGCTCGGCAGCCTCTTTAGGAAATTGCTTGACCATTTGCTCCACCCGTTGCTGGGCTTCGGTAAGCGGGATGCTACTGTAGTCGGCTCCCTGATAGGATTCGAGCAGGCTCTGCATTTCCAGGAACTGCGCATTGAATTGATGTTCGCTGTCAGGAAAGGTCAGACGCAGGTCTGCAAACGTATCTGCGGCACTTTCAAATTTTCCCTTTTGAAAGTCCTCGACAGCCAAGCGCATCGTGGCATCGTCACTGACTTTCCCAGTGGGATTGTCGAGCCGCATTTTCTCCAAGACTCGTTTGCCGTGGCCTCCCACATCGTTCCATGGATACTTTGGATCGGACACGTTGAGCACGACGAAGGGCTTGTGGTTTACGGCATCGGTCTGCAGCCAGTAGTCGGCAATTTCAAAACGTCTGGAATCGACGCGATCTAGATAAGGGTTGCGTGGGTACTCTTTAATGAGTTGGGCGTAGAGTCGCTCTGCTTGATAATAGTCCTCTGCAAAGAAGTGGCTTTCGGCCGCCCAGATGAGGGCTTCCTGCTCGAGGCTAGAACTCCGCCAATTCTCGGCAGCAGCTTTGAAATTCTCCGCAGCTTCGCGGAATGTATCTGCGCGCGCGGGCCCTTGCAGAGCGATCGCCTGGTTGTAAAGTTCTTCCCCTTTGGCAAACAGACTTCGCGCTAGCTCAACATCTTTGCGACGTTTGGCTCGCAGGCCCAAGCGCTGCAAGAAATCGTCGCCTTTACCTTTTTCCGCCGTCACCCCTTCGGGACGAAAAATGCCCTCACCCTCTTCGTTATCTTCCGCCAACGGGTTTTCGATTTGGCGCCGCGTATCATCGTAGTCAGAAAACATCGTATCGCGAGTCGACAACATCGAGCAACCGCTGGTAGAAACGACGCATAGAACGACCAAGCATGCACCGGGACTCGCGCGCAGGGTTCCAAACGGTTTAGAAGGGCTATTCTGCATCAACGCCCAAGCTCCTCTAAATAGGGTTGCATGTTCAATTTTCGATCCAACATAACAGTGAGGTAACGCGTTATCACTCCGCGGATAACCGATCTGTGGCTCGGACTCAAGGGCGATAGTTCAATGTGGCGCCAATCCGAGTCGCTAAATTGTTCCAGACGCATAACTGCCGCGTGCGGAATGCGAATCATTTGCCGCGCGCCCATCTGACAGGCATGACACAAAACTCCACTTGCAAGTGTTCCAAACACAACCCATTCGCCAGGTTCCTCCAACTGCCCACAGTGGGCGCACCGCCGCCAACTCGGCAAGTGTCCGACGAGCCTGAGCATCTGCAATTCCCATCGAAGCACTACGGCTCGAATATCCGCTTGAGGGTCGGACAGCGAATCGAGCGTCGTTTCAGCCAGCTCAAATATTTCAGGCTGGCGGTCTCCCTTGTCGGTCAAGCGATCTAGCAATTCTGCCACGTAATAGCCAGCGTAAAGCCGCAGGAGTTCTCGTTGCCCGCCGCGAAACCGCTTTTGCAGTTTAGCTTCGGTTAAGATATCCAGCGCGTCGGCCGACTTGGGAATGAACACTACGCGACAGATTGAAAGCAGGTCAAGAGCAGCTTCGAAAGGGCTCTTGGGGCGTCGAGCGCCTTTGGCCAGCACCGACAGTTTGCCAAAGTCACGAGTGTAGATATTGGCGATTAGGCTCGTCTCGCTCCACGGTGTTACGCGCAGAACTAGGGCTGCGGACTGTTCAGATGACACGGACGCGTTCCAAACCAGGAAATTGATGTCGAATTGGCAGGCGAGCGCTGCTGAAATGATCAGTATCTTCCCCAAACTGTCTTCCGTCGAGCCAAGTAGGTATGCATAATGCACTGTGATTTGACTCTGCCGTTTAGGCAGATTGCTGAATTAGCGTGTGGAACCCCGTTGACCTCTTTCGTGGGTAGCTTGCGGTGCAGTGGTCAGAGCCCAACATCTTGATTGCCGACGACGATCGCGATTTTCGCGAATCGTTGGGGGAAGTCTTCTCGCGTCGCGGTTACAGCACCCAACTAGCTGCGGATGGATGCGAGGCCGTCGAGATTGTGCAGAATCACGTGGGGCTCCACCTCGTGATCTTGGACGTGCACATGCCGCGACTCTCGGGGCTCGAGGCCCTCACACAAATTCGCCATCTCTCGATTGTTACTCTGCCCTGTATCTTGATGAGTGCGCAATTGGACGAGTCCATTGTGCGTCAAGCTGAGGAGCTGCAGACCTCGTCGTTGCTATCCAAACCGTTCACGATTCGCGACGTTACCGGCACCGTCGAACACATCCTTCGTAGCTCTTACGGCTGGAATATTTAGGAAGATAGCAAATCTAGCTCAGACCCAAGCAGGGAATGCTAAGCTGGCTGCTTAAGCGGAATGTCACCGCGGGCCGCCTGGTCGATCAAATACCAAAGCTGTCCGCTGACAGGACGTATCAGCTGAGCTGGGTATTTGTCGGGCTCGAACGGGCCATGCCAAACTCTCGCCAAAGCGGTTTGCTTGCTGCTGCCACTCAGCAGAAAGGCAACATTGCGAGCCGCGTTCAAAAAAGGAGCTGTCAGCGTAATTCGCCAGCAAGCCAGCTGGGGGACATGATTTGCGACCACGAGTCTGGTTTGATCTTTCAGAGCAGCGGTTTCAGGAAAAAGCGATGCGGTATGCACATCGTCTCCCATCCCCAACAGGACGCAGTCAAGCGCTGGAAACCTAACTTGGCCATTGGGCAGCCTGCCCCGCAACAACGACTCATATGCGTCAGCTGCAGCTTCGGGTGACTGACCAGCGTTGGGAACGGCGATTACGTTTTCCTCGGGAATCTCGATCTTGTCCAGCAAGCTCTCCTTTACCATGCGGTAATTGCTATCGCTGTGCTCTTGAGGCACATTTCGCTCGTCTCCCCAGACTAGTAGCACTCGACTCCAATCAATGGTGCCCACCGGCAATTCTCCAAGCAATTGGTAAAGTCGCTTGGGCGTAGAACCTCCAGACAATGCGATGGTAAATGGCGTTGAGTGCGGCGGTGAGTGCTTGGAGCGATGCTGACAGATCAATTCAACTAGCCAATCTCGAGCGAATACAGCCAGCGATTCTGTGGTCGCACTGATATGGACTTTGGGATCCTGTTGCATTGGGTTCGCCTTCGCCTAACATTCTGAATGGGTCGTGAAAATGTGTGTCTACTTTAGGCTTGCGGTTCCGTCATGCTCATTGGATCGAGCGCGTGCTTGAGTTGTTCGTCCGACACCAACTTTTGCTCCTGCGCCAGTTGTCGAATGGTTTTTCCAGACGCGAAAGCCTCTTTCGTGAGTTTAGCCGCTTTTTCATAGCCAATCAGAGGATTCAAGCTGGTCGACATCGAAAGACTTTGTTCGACTGCCGCTTCGCAAACAGCCACATTGGCAGTGAGGCCCTTCATGCAGAATTCGATAAAGGCCTGAACTCCATTGGAAAGCAAATGAATACTCTCCAACGTCGTGTGTCCCATCACGGGCATCATGATGTTCAGTTGAAAATTGCCTCCAGCCGCACCGCAGGTTGTCAACGTTTGGTCATTTCCGAGAACTCGCGCAGCAACTTGCATCAAGCTTTCACACATAACCGGGTTAACTTTTCCGGGCATGATCGAGCTACCCGGAGCACGCTCGGGAAGACTGACTTCGAAGAAACCGCAACGCGGACCAGAGCCTAACCAACGAATGTTATTAGCGACGTTGAAGAGCGTCGTGGCGATCGTCTTCAATTGGGCATGCGACTCGACCAGTCCATCGCGCTGGGCGTTGGCTTCGAAGTGATCGACGGCTTCGACAAACGGAATTTTCGTTTCGTTAGCCAGCGCGGCAGCAACGCGTTTTCCAAACTCGGGATGGGTATTAATCCCGCTCCCTACAGCGGTTCCGCCGACAGGTAGTTCTAAAACCGCTTCGCGTGCCGCTTTGGCGCGGCGGATGGACAATTCGATTTGTCGGGCGAAGCCCCCGAATTCCTGTCCCAGTCTCAGCGGCGTAGCGTCCATCAAGTGCGTGCGGCCGATTTTGATGACTTTGTCCCACTGCCGTGCCTTCTCAGACAATTCCCGGTGAAAGGCGTCCAGTGCAGGCAGGAGCGAATTATGGATTTCGATAGCGACTGCAACGTGAATCGCAGTGGGAAAAGTATCGTTGGTACTTTGTCCCATGTTGACGTGATCGTTGGGATGGATCGATTTTTCTTTGGCAAATCGATCGCCGTGTGTCAGCTCAATGGCACGATTGGCGATGACTTCGTTGACGTTCATATTGCTCGACGTCCCAGAACCAGTCTGAAAAACATCGATCGGGAACTGGTCGGCTAACCCACCGTTGGCGATCTCTTTGGCAGCTTCCAAAAGCGCCTCGACTTGGTCAGAGTTCAGTGGATTTTTGCCGCTTCCGGTCAGCTTGCCCAAGTCCCGATTGGCGATGGCACAGGCGTACTTTACGAGCCCCATGGCTCGAATCAATGCCGGTGGTAGCGGCCAGCCGGAAACAGGAAAGTTTTCCACTGCACGTTGAGTTTGCGCGCTATAGTAGGCCAAGGCTGGAACCTGGACCTCGCCCATGGAGTCGCGCTCGACACGATATTCAGTCATTGTCATTGTCTGTTTCCCAGGGGAATCATGTTGCTAGGGGTTAATGAGTTGCCTATGTTGGTTTTCATGGTATCCGACCAAGGTGACTTGCCAACAGGGTATCGAACCTGGCTTGAATTGAAGTAATTTGGGCGTGGTGGGGACTTGATGGGCCACATCGACTATATTCACGGTTCGAAAAACGCATCGCGGTGCGCTGCCCCCACCTTTTCAGGCTCCTGCTCGAATGTCGCGAGATGCTCTATGACTTTACCACCTAGTTACTTTGCCCGCCTTACCTCCCTATTTTTCTGGTTGTTGCTGGCCGGCGCGATTATCCCCAGCGCAAGCGTCGCGATAGCTCAGTCGACTCAAGCTGCCGTGAGCGAAAATCAATCCGCAGAGGTTCCGGCTGCACTTGCCTCACCCACCGGCCGCACCGAGAATGCCACTGCCGAAAGTGCCAATACTCAGAGTGCCAGTCCCCTGAGTGCCAGTCCCCAGAGTGCCAGTCCCCAGAGTGCCAGTGCGGGAAGCTTGGAGAGTTTGCCAGAGCAGGACAGCGCACAATCGGTATCTATGTGGCGGCCGCTATTAGCCATGGGTGTCGGAGTCTTTGTCGTGCTTGCGCTCATGATCGGCTTGAAATCGCACGCGTTCGTGGCGCTCATTCTGGGCGCGCTGACGATCAGTTGTTTCGTACCGCTGGACATTACTGGATTTGTCAAGTCTCCAGAACCCCATGTCGTGCGTGCTGCCAGTGGTTCTCCCGTTCAAATCGTCAATCGTGTAACCAGCTCACTGGGAAATGCAGTAGCGGACATCGGCATCCTGATTGCAATGGCGGCGATTATCGGCAAATGCATGCTGGTCAGCGGTGCGGCGGACCGCATCGTCAAATCGACACTGGCTGTATTGGGCGAGAAACAAGCTGCGCTGGCAATGATGGTTAGCGGGTTTGTCCTGGCGATACCAGTTTTTTTCGACACGGTTTTTTATCTGTTGGTCCCCTTAGCGAGAAGCTTGTATCGCAGTACAGGGAAAAACTACTTGCTGTATTTAGCTGCGATTGCGGCAGGGGGGGCGATCACTCACACGCTGGTCCCGCCCACGCCAGGACCACTGCTGGTTGCCACAGCACTTAAGGTAGATGTCGGTGCCGTGATGCTTATCGGCTTGGCCGTCGGTGCGCCTTCCGCCTTCGTCGGCCTACTGGCCGCATACTGGCTCAATCGCATGATGCCCATCGAAATGCGGCCGATGGTTGGAGGCAATGCGAGTTCTGAAGAGAAAGAGTTCACGGTGCTACCTTCGCTGGGAATGTCACTCGTCCCGGTCCTGTTGCCAGTCCTTCTAATCACTCTGTATACCGTCTATAACGCAATTCTCCCTTCCGATCCCAGTCAGCTCAGCGAATCTCAGGTGTTCTGGAAAGGCTGGTTGGGCCTATTTGGCAATGCCAACTTTGCTATGGTTGTCGCTGCCCTGTTTTCAATCTTTCTCTGCTGGAACGTACAAGGCCACTCGCTCTCGCAGCTCTCCGAGTACGTCGAAGACTCCTTGTTAAGCGGTGGAGTCATCATTCTGATCACTGCCGCTGGCGGCGCCTTTGGTGCCTTACTTTCGATGACGGAAATCCAATTCGTTATCGAGGCATTCTTTAAGGGCAATCAGAGTGGTGGCCTGATCGTCATACTAGTCGCCTTTGGATTGGCAGCCATTCTAAAAGTTGCTCAAGGGTCGAGCACGGTAGCCATGATCGTGTCCTCATCCCTGGTTGCTTCGATCGCGCTACCATTAGCAGCCAATGAAACGCTTGGATTTCATGTTGCCTACTTGGTTCCAGTGATCGGCTCCGGATCGTTGATGGGAAGCTGGATGAACGATTCAGGTTTCTGGGTCTTTGCCAAAATGGGCGTGTTAACCGAGGGTGAGACACTGCGTAGCTGGACAATCCTACTTTGCATTCTGAGTCTAGCCGGTTTATTAATTAGCCTGCTGTTTGTTACGTTAATTCCATTTCCGTTCTAAATATTCGAGGTATTCCGCACCTGGGGATTCTTCGCGATGCAGAAATATGGGAAGTAGAAAATAAGTGGATCCAAATAGCCTCCGTGAAGACGCCGATTCGTATTCCGATCAACCGATAAAGAGTGCGCTTTCGGGATGTTTGTACGCTAGCTTTGTAGTTACCGTCAGCGTGAGCTTCCTCTTGATGAACGCACTGCTGTGTCTAACCATTTACGGCGCTATCCCCAAATCGGAATCGGATGAGGCGGTTGCCAGGATTGGCCAACTGTTCTTTTTCATTGCCCCTGTGATGCTGCTGCTGGTGGAATGGAATTTATTGGATCGCTTGCAGAGATTGTTTCGCGGGCGGACCTAGCCGCCGGTTAGCGCGATCGGTGTAGGGAACGACTGAGGCTTTAGGGAGTGATATACTCCGCAAAAGTCTCTTCGAGTTGCGTCAATTCGTTTGTTAGCCAATCGTCGAGTTGGGCAACGGCAGCTGAATGAACTTTTTCCTGCAGCCAAACCCAGTTGGGCTTGGCTTCTTCCGTTGGCATGGCTCCAGAGGAATCATTGGTGCTTGTCATGTTTGGCCTCCCTCAATCTTGGGACAACTCGCTTACTCGCCTCGTTCCATCAGCCAAAGTGGCTTCATTAGCTTTGGACGCATTTGGCTGCGAAAGGTTCACTGCATTATCGGTGCCAAATCTTTCCAATCGTGGCATCCGTTACGTAACTCGCTTGCTACCTGTGGTTTACGCAAAACGCAGAAAACACCCACTGCCCAATAGCGCAGCCAAAAGGAAACGCAGTGAGAACTTTTTCGACAGCCCTGTCGGAATTTTCCTACTTTTTTCGCAGGTTTGCCAAGAACGACAGCAGCCCTTGCGAAGAACCTACATGGACAGCAAGGCTCCATTGGGAGCAGGGTGCTGGCGACAGCCAGACGCGGGAAGCTGACTGACCACGACACAAAGCGAGTCGCGTTTCCGAGGACACGGAAAAACGGCTCAAGTAAGCCCACCCGGGCGGAGGAAAAAAACATGTTCAAGAAAATGGCGATGGTTGGAATCTTGGGAGCGCTGGGAGCTGTGACTGTCGTCGGGACCGGTGCCTGGAGCTATGTCAGGACAGGAGTCAATTCGGCTCACCAGACTGTTCGCGATAGCGTACCGATCGATTGGGAAATCAAGCGAGCTCGCGATATGATCAGCGACTTGAAACCAGAAATCCGCCGCAATGCAGAAGTCGTTGCTCGCGAAGAAGTCGCCGTGCGGCACTTGTCCGAAGAAATAGGCAATAAAGAAGTTGTGCTGGCTAAAAGCCGCAGCGACATTTTGCGACTTAAGGATGATCTTGCGAGTGGCAGCCTCAGTGGCAAAGTCCACTTCACTTACGCGGGTCGCAAATATAGTGAAAACCAAGTTCGCGAAGATCTTGAAAATCGCTTCAAGCAGTTCCAGGTCCATGAGCAAACCACCGACAAGCTGAAGCAAGTCCTGGTTGCTCGAGAAAAGAATTTGGAAGCCGCACGCCGCAAGCTGGACAGCATGCTATCGGCGAAACGTGAATTGGAAGTTGAGATTGAAAACATTCAAGCTCGATTGACGATGGTTCAGGTTGCTCAAACCAATAGTCCAGTTGCTCTGGATGACGGTCAACTGAGCAGCACGCGAAAACTGTTAGACGAAATCCGCACTCGTATCGATGTAGCCGAGCAAATGGTTGCCAGCGAAGGCATTCTAGAAGGCGCTATTGAGCTGGACGAAAGCACGTCTGCAGACCTACTCGACGAAATCTCCAGCTATTTTGGCGCTGGACAAGCCGAGGTCGAATCGCTGGTCAGCGTTGACAACTGAGTTTGCTAAGCTCGAGGCGAACCGGCGTAGGAAACCTGAACAGATGATCCAATGCTTTACCCCACTCGTCAAAGACCGGTGGGGTAAAGCGGATTCAATGCTTGTAGATCCTAGTGGCATGTGGCGACTACAATGACGACAGCAAGAAAATGTCCGCCGAGTTTCGGATGCATAGCAACGACGATGACAAGCAATATCGAAGATGCGCGAAATTCTATTCTGTGGGTCGATGGAGTGGGTGGGTTTCTGCTGATCGATCGCGATGAAGTTATTCTTGGTCAAGCGATCGCTTCCAGCTCTGTAGACATAGGCATTGTGGGTGACCTTAGTCGACAAGCTGCTGTCATTCGGCGCGCGGGTGGCGATTACCTGCTGCAGCCGTTGCAAGCCACACGGCTTAATGAACAATTCATCGACCGCGCGCAGCTGTTGACGGACAACGACCGGATCGAATTGGGGCACCACGTAA
>JBGSTP010000291.1:0-25601 GCA_041736515.1 Pirellulaceae bacterium | reverse complement strand
TCGATTGAGATACTGGTGTTAATGCTAAGCTCAAGGACTCTTGCGTAAACGACTCTAGCGTGCGTGAGTCCATTGGTTCTTTCTGAACCACTGCTTCGCGTTCAGAAAGTCTCTGGATAGATGACGATCTCGATGCGGCGGTTTTCGGATCGTCCGGCCGGACTTTGATTATCGGCCACTGGATGATTGGGACCGTGCGCGATGACAAACATCTGTTGCATTGGCACACCGTTGCGACGCACTAACTGATCCATTACAGCTTGCGCTTGCCCGCCGGTTAACTGATACGGGGTGCCGTAAGCACTTGCGTACGGCTGGGACGAATCCGTATGCCCTTCAATAGCCACGCGCTGTCGCGTGTATTGTCGCAGCAGCGCATTAGCTACCTGGTCGAGCAGACTCGCACTCGTTGGATTCAATTGAGTGGTGCCAGGGACAAACAATTGATCCGCAGGAATGCGGATGCGAATGACATCTCCATCGGGTACCACGCGTGCGCCAGCAATCTGAAGTCCAACTGCTGAGTTTGCCACGGAATTGTTGGCCGTCAATCGCGCTCCACCACGCAAATTCATCGACGCTTGCATCCCCTGGGCCTGGCTAGCAATTTGTTGAGATGCGGCGAGCAATTGCTTGTTCTGAGCGGTTGCATCTTGGAGTTGTTTGGCCAGCAGGTCGCCACGCTCGCGAAACGCCTGCAGTTGTTGTTGCGATTGAGCGAGCTGCGTTGTCAGTTGACGGTTATTGTCGTCTAATTGCTGCACTCGTTTTTGAAACTCGAGTAGCTGCGGTGATGTTTGCTGTTGTGCGAATACTGACTGGGGACCGGTTAAAGGAACCTGACCATTGGCTGAGTAACTTGGCACGGGTGCTCCGGGAGGTACCTGACCCGAGATTGGCCAGGGCTGACCAGTGGGTAGGTAGGGATTGCGGTTGCACCCAATGGCTCCCAAAACAAGCAACCAAGCACAGCACAAGGCAGTCCACCGATCGGTGCCTGTGAGCTTGAGGAAACAGGATGCTTGCAGCAGTGACATCACTTGCGTCTAGATCCGCATCTTTTAAAAAGTTCGAAGAATAATTGAACTGTTGCGGAGAGTAGCTAGCAGCCGGTCGATAGGGCAAGACCAATTCGCACCCCTGGACTGGCGATAGCATTAGCCTCGGAAGCAAGCCGCACCTGATCTTTAATTGCGTAGGGTGGCACGGGCTTGCCGTGATGCTGTTCCTTCCCGAAGTATCTCGCTCAACATTCTGCGGCGAACTGGACCACTTTGATGGCGAAGACGCCACGAATCTCACGAATTTACACCAATGAGAGGCACCGTACCTATTCGTGTGGATTCGTTTTATTCGTGGCATGGTCACTCGATGCATCGCTGGGCCTGCTCGGCGGATCGCAGTTATTGCATGATCCGCTCTTACTGTGGCTTTCGGTGCTGGCCGAAGTTAACAAGCAAGCCGAGTTTGAGGTTCGTGGCTCTCAAGTAGTTCAGCATCTGCGCTCAAAATGTGTCGTTGAAGGTGAACATGACGTTGCCTCCCAAGTCCCCTCATTGCGATTGGTCTGAGCAGTGTCATTAAGCAGCTGCAGCATTCGTCTTGATGTTCAGGGCGATAGGCAGCGGATTAGGGTCGAGCGCGGCAACTTGGCAGGATTGCTGCCGGGCGAGTGCGGCAGCGTGGCCTGCTATTTGGCCGGTCGTCATCCAGACGGGTTCCATCCGCAATACCGACATCGCTACGTGCGTACTGGACATGGCCACCGGCACCAACAAGTTGTCGAGCCGCTCGGGCAACATGGCTCCATAAGGAATTTGTCCTGGCTGTGCGGGGCCATCCGCCTTCTTGGGATACCACAGCACACCCTCCATAAAGCCATCGACCAAAAATCGGCGGTCATGACAGGGATGCACGTCGAATGAATGCTCGCCCAGAGCAATTGCATTCGCCACCTGAGGAGTTCGGCCTGTGCGTTCATTGGGTGTAAAGCTATGTTCTGTCACGATAGCTCGGCCTTTGATTCGGCGACCTTGGCGTACGTACAGTTGCCAGGGCCAATGTTGGTTGTCGACGAATTCCTGGTCATGCAGTCCGATACCCCGCATGGATGCCCGTACTTGGTCCGGCACGTGTTCATCGTGCTGCAAGAACCAAATGAGGCTGGCTACATGTTCTTGATGGAATTTGTCCAATTGCTGGCGATGGTAGCGGCCCGCCTCGAGATATCCCCAATTGACTCCAGGGCAGTTGGCGCTAGTCAGGCCCGTAATGCTGCCGTTCATTTGGTATTTACTGCGCGGTAATTCCGTTCCTCGTCCCCAATTGCGCAAGCGCCCGGAGCGGAAGTCATCGCGTAGCGGTAGTAGATCAAGAAGATGCTGCTCGTAGGATTCCGGTTTTTCAATGGGGATCCGATGTTGCGGATCGTTCGTGAAAATTGAACGAGTACAGAAGGCTTGAATCGCCTCTGAAGGTTCGCCAGTATCGGGCGTCATGATCTGCTGGCCCGTATGCCAATTCATATAATGGATGCCAGCCTTGGATTCACCGAATTCGTCGCGGCCCTCGCGGCCCACGCGATAATCGACACCTGCTTGAGCGGCCAAGTCGCCCTCGTAAGTGCCGTCGATAAAAGTCCGCGCGGCCACGGCAATCACGCTCGCTGGTGTCGCCAACGTGACCGAGCGGATCAATTCGTGGTCGGATTCGCAGGACTCCAGCCATGCGTCAGGTAGCCAAGTTAAATTTTGCTCGCGCTGGAGCATGTCGCGAAATGTCTGTTCTGCCACGGAGGGCTCGTAATGCCAACCGTCTTTAGTCAGCGCCAGTTGTTTGGTGTTGCCATCCAATTGCTTGGCGTATGCAGCCCGTACACCCTGAATGAACTCCAGGACTAAGCCGCCGAACAGCTCGCGTCGCACAGCATCTGTCGTGCATAAGCCGCCGGCCATCATGCCACCCGGATTACGCTTGGGGCAGGCCAACAAGACGCGATCGCCCTGTCGCGCGGCCTGGATGGCGGCGGCAATCCCTCCAGGAGTACTGCCGTAAACGAACGTATCGTATTCCTGCACCGGCTGTGGCAAACTCTGCGCTGGGTGACTGTCCGCTCGCAAGGTCAATCCGCTCCAGACTCCCAAAGAAGTGGTCGCCAGAAAATTTCGCCTGTACATGTGACTGCATCCGAAAAGTTGAATGATGGCTGTTGATAGCACTTATTGAATTGCCACGAGGTTCCGGGCGGTGCGAATATACAAGATACCAGCAGAGAAAGCCGGAGTTGCGAAGCAGGCATCGCCCATCGGATTGCGAGCCAAGACTTCAAATTCTGGGCCCGACTTGATCACATATACGATTCCGTTTTCTGATGCGCAAAAGATCTTACCGTCAGCGGCAACCAACGACGCAATGATCGACGCACCGTCATCCAACCTCTTTTCGTAGATCTTTTCGCCCGTTTTAGCGTGGAAGCAACGAATGACACCATTCGTATTTCCAAGCACCAAATAACCCTGATATACGACCGGTGTGGACATATAGGATCCGCCGCGGTTCGTTTTCCAAACGACTGCAGCAGAATGCTCGCCGTCTAGTTTTTCCGTAATATCTCCACGGGCCTCGGGGCGGATGGCAAAGATCGGTGAATCGGCTCCGTGCGCGTTAGTAATGTAAATGCAGCCATCGGACACGAAAGGCGTCGGTATTGGATTGTCTCCGCCACTACGAATCCTCCAGAGTTCTTCTCCTGTCTCAAAAGCATAGGACACTATCCAGGGCCATCCATTGACAACAATTTGCGTCGAACCGGCATTGGAGTGAATAAGTGGAGTCCCCCAACTACGCTCACAGTCCCCCATGCGCGAGCGCCGCCACAGTTCCTGGCCATCAGATAGCTTTAACGCTATGACCTGCGGAGCTTGTGGATCATCGCAAACTAGCACGATGCAGTCGTTGTGAATGGCTGGCGAACTGGCATAGCCCCAGCCAATGCCATACTTACTGATATTGACAACGCCGAGATCTCGTTCCCAAAGTAGCTTTCCATTCAGATCGAAGCAGTACAATCCCTCCGAACCAAAGAAGGCGACAAGGCGTTCGCCATCGACGGCTAAACTCGTGTTTGCATGAGTCGCCTTGGCGTGTCGAGTTGCGCGCGGCTTACCTTTTCGGGCAGTGCTTCTCCAAAGTTCAGCGCCAGTGAGTTTGTCATAGCATAAAACGACCCAACTTTGTTCTCCATTATCCTCGGCCGCTGTCGGCTCGCCGCCGCTCCCAATCTTGAGTGGAGCTACTCCGTCCGCAGCAATTGCAGTTGCCAAGAAAAGCTTATCTCCGAATACAATGGGGCTCGAATGACCGAGCCCAGGCACCTCTGCTCGCCAAAGTACCCCTTCGCCTGCTTTCGATTGAGAACCAGCATTCCAAACGCTTCGAATCGGAAAACCTTCAGCGACTCCTTGGGCTGCTGCACCGCGGAACGATGGCCAGTTGGTACCATCTTCTGCATTCAAGCCTGCCATAGATGACCAAGACATGACACAGCCGCACAACAGTTTCATGGCAGGACCCGACATAACTCAGTTCTTTCTTAGTCGATTTAGATACACTCGGCTTTCAACATCCGAATTGGCGATGGCGATATCTTGAAATCCATCGTTGTCAAAATCGCCAATTGTCAGCCCATAGGTGGCGGCAGCTTCGCCAAAACGAACTTCGCGAAAACGCATGCCGTCGCCGAGATTGAAATAAACAGCGTTGGATTGTTCTGAATTACCAATGACAACATCCTGCCGCCCGTCATTATTCATATCGGAAACAGCCAGCGCAAAAGCCATGCCATCGGTTGGCCCAAAATCGATCGCTTTTCGCGAACCACCTTGGCCATTTCCTAGAAAGACAGTATTAGCACGTCCAAGGTTTCCAACTATCCAGTCTAAGTGGCCGTCTCCATCCATATCAGCCACTGCGACCGCTCGAGTAGAATCGCCGCTTGAGCCAAAGGGAATCGGTTCGGAGAACTCGCCATCTTTGCCGCCCATCAACACACA
The DNA here is from genome assembly GCA_041736515.1 of Pirellulaceae bacterium. Taxonomy (GTDB): domain Bacteria; phylum Planctomycetota; class Planctomycetia; order Pirellulales; family Pirellulaceae; genus Aureliella. The sequence continues at coordinate 20,550 of JBGSTP010000291.1, read as the reverse complement.
GTTCTGTTGGGCGTCGCGGTTGGCCAGCACCAAATCCATTGCCCCATCGCGATTCAGATCGCCGACGGCCACGTCAATGGTCGAGTCGCGACCGGTTCCGAAAATCTTCTGCTGCCTAAAATTTGCCGCGCCGTCGTTAAAAAATACTCGATTCGGTCTACCGCGGCTGGTTGCCAGGATGTCGATATCCCCATCACCGTCAATGTCTGCCAAAGCCAGGCTGCGAACGCTCGACAAATCCCCAAAATTGCAGTGCCAACGAAAGTTACCTTGGCCGTCATTTAGAAACACTTGGCAATTCGCCATGTCGTTGCCGACGGCCACGTCGAGATCGCCATCGCCATCCAGGTCTCCAAGTTCGCAAGCGTAGGATGTGCTCAGTTCATCGCCAAGCCGACGCATGACGCTAAAGCGGGCGCGGCCTTGATTCTGAAACACATAATTCTGTTGTGGCCAATGTCGCCCATTGGCGACTACCAAGTCAACGTCGTCATCATTGTCTATATCGCCAGCACGAACCGAGGCAGAACGATTGGCTTCGGTCCCCAACGTCAAACGCGAGTCAGAGATAAATTCGCGGTCCTGAGCGCGAACAGCAGAGGCTGCGAACAAACAAGACAGCACAAGCCCAGTGCGGTTAACAAAAGTTCTCAAGGTTAATTTCCAATTCAAGGTTTGCAATAAGCCAGAGCCATGAGCGTATAGCCGCAAACCAAATTGGGGTCGCCTTCCATCCAGCGCGTAGTTGGGTTGACCCAACTGCCATCCGGCTGCTGCAAACTGGCGATCTTGTCTCGCAGTTCCTGTTTCCACGCGTGTTTGGTACCACCGGCATCCACAAACTCGCCTTGCTGCATTGCATCGAGCGCTTTGGCCATCGTGTGGTAGTAATAGAACAGTCCTTGCTGTCCCATTCCCGGGTTGGCATCCAAGCTGTAATTCTTCCGCAGAAAGTCGACGGCTGCTTTGACACGGGGGTCCTCCTTGCTTACGCCTGCATAAATCATACTTTTGAGACCGGCATAAGTCATTGAGCCATAACTACGCAAACCTCCATCGGGTTCGTTTCCCGCTTTGCTCTCGCCACCTCCTGCAACCGTGTAGTAGAATCCGCCATCGTTAATTTTGGCTGCGAAGGGCGAGTTGTTTTCGGGCGTTTCCAAATTCTGGCATCGCGATACAAAACTCAATGCCTTCCGAATCGACTCGTCATCGGAGTCATTACCGAGCGACTTCAAGGCATCGATGAGAAAGCTAGTATTCGATAGATCGGGGCGAGAGTGGGAACCGTATCCAGCACCACCATAGAACAGATCGCTGGCATCTTTCCCCTCCCCTTCATCCCACTGTATGCCTTTCACAAACTTTTCTGAGTTCTTGATGATCTCGCTGAATTGGCCATGCTGGTTCGCTTGCGAGAAGGCCACCATCGCGATACAAGTGTCATAATTTTTGTGGAGTGAATCGCTGCGATAAATACCGCCGTCCGGCTGAACAAATTTCTGCAAATAGCTGAGCGCCTTGGTTACGACTGGGTCTGCCGCAGATACTCCGACCGACAGCAAGCCCGAGACAACTAATCCGGTCGGTCCAATTCCGCTCGCAGCCGAAAAGGAACCGTCATCCGCTTGTCCACGCTGCCGCAAGTACTCAACCCCGCGGTCAACCATTTTCTGGTATCGGACGAGTTCAGAGTTTTGGGCTATCGCCAATGGTCCCCCACACAGAGCCAACATAGGAATCAGGAAACGACACAGAATGCTGGACTTCATAGGACTCACCGGGTTTCGCGTGTGGACAATTTCAGAAAAGGATGGCGACGTTCTCTAAAGCCAATTATAAAGGACAGCGTGGACGGTGCAAAGCTCGTCGCCCCACTCCGTCCATAGCTGCTATGATGAAAGCGCCGCCAATCGCGGCGAAATAACCGCCCTGATGGACAAAGCCCCAACGAAATAGCCACGTGGTTGACCTCGCCATGATAAATATGAAACAAACTCCTGCGCTGGCCCTGACTCTTGGACTGGTTCTTTGCTTGGTGATGCGAACGAGCCGGTCCCAGGAAGCGACTAGTAATCGTACTGCAACTAACACTCGTACTGCTCTGGCGGCCAGCGAAACAGGTGCCGCGAAAATCTTTCCCGAAAAGATTGCACTGACTGGTGCCAACTCGAGCGCACTGTTCGTCGTGCAACAGTTTTCCGATGCAACTATTGGTTCGCAGATTCGGACCGGCTTGCATATTGAGATTGGCAATAGTGATGTTGCGCGAATCGAAGCAGAACGTGTAGTCGCGGTTGGCGATGGCTTAACCGAATTGATCATTCAGCAGACGGATGGCCAATTTTCACGCATTCCAGTCGAAGTGGCCGGCGCAAATGTTCCCATGCGATTGCAATTCGAAGCGCACATACAATCGATCTTGGCACGCAACGGTTGTAATAGCGGCGCGTGCCATGGAGCGTTGTCAGGAAAGGGCGGTTTTCGACTTTCACTCCGCGGCTACGATAGCATTGCCGACCACTTTGCGATTACGAGGCAAGACCACGGACGCCGCATTGAACCGGCTGATCCTGGGCGAAGTCTATTGTTGGCCAAACCCTCCATGCTGCTCGCGCACAAAGGCGGCTTGCGGCTGGAACAGGACTCTCACGACTATCGCATGCTAGCGTCTTGGATTGCCGCGGGAGCTCCCGGTCCAGCTCTCGAAGGGCATTCCTTTACCGATGCGAAATTAGAGCGAGTCGAGGTGCTGCCTACTGAAATGCGTTTGCAACCTACGGATCAACAGCGGTTGATTGTTCGAGCGCACTATGCAGACGGACGCTGCGAGGATGTGACGCATTGGGCGAAGTTCACCTCAGCCAATGAGGTCGTGGCCCAAGTTAATGAAACTGGTGAGTTGACTGTTGTCGGGCCAGGTAAAGGAGCGATCGCTGTCTGGTTTGGCAGTCGCATTGCCATGGCTTCCGTCGTCGTACCTTTTCGTCAATCCGCGGACGCTCACGAGGGTCAGGATTTTGTGGCAGCAAACTTGATTGATGAGATCCTGCTGTCCGAATGGAAGGCTTTGGGGCTAGAACCGTCACCGACCTGCTCCGATGAAACGTATGTAAGACGGGCGTATATCGACGCTACAGGGTCCATTCCAACTGCAGCACAGGTTCGAGAGTTTTTGGATGATCCGCGGGAGGATCGACGAACGCAGCTCGTCGAGCGTCTCCTTGCCACCACCGAATTTGTGGACTACTGGTCATACCAGTGGTCAAATTTGTTGCTGGTAAACGGAAACCTGCTTCGACCGGAAGCTGTCGCCGCCTTCTACAAATGGATACGGCAACAGGTTGAGGCGAATACGCCGTGGGACAAATTTGCGAGCCAGATCGTACTAGCGAAAGGTGAAAGTGTTGCGCAGGGCGCAACCAATTTCTATGCGATCCACCAAGATCCAGAGAGTTTGACAGAGAATACATGCCAGGCATTCATGGGACTGTCGATCGGTTGTGCCAAATGCCACAACCATCCGTTGGAAAAGTGGACAAACGACCAATACTATGCGATGGCCAATTTGTATTCTCGTGTGCGCGCGAAGGGTTGGGGCGGCGATGCCCGCAATGGTGACGGCCAGCGAACGCTGGTTGTACTTGAGCGTGGAGATCTCATCCAACCTTCGCGCGGCAAACCACAGCCGCCAACACCGCTTGATGCCACGCCGCTGGAAATGGATGACCCCGCAGACCGTCGCGTCGCCTTGGCCAAGTGGCTCACAGGCGACGACAACCGCTATTTTAGCCGGGCCATTGCCAATCGCGTGTGGGCGGCATTTATGGGAGTGGGACTGGTAGAGTCCGTCGATGATTTGCGAACCAGCAATCCGGCCAGCAGCGAATTGTTGCTCAATGCACTGGCAGATTATTTGATCGATGAAAAATACGATCTGAAGTCGCTGATGCGTTTGATCATGACGTCTCAAGTCTACCAGCGGTCAGCCATCGCCACCCCCGGGAATATTGCCGACCAACGCTTCTATTGCCGATATTTTCCTCGGCGATTAATGGCTGAAGTACTACACGATGCGATTGTGCGTGTGACTGGCGTACCGACGCGTTTTAAGGAAATTGAGTTCGCTGGTGCAGATCGAAAACCAACCGATTTCTATCCCGACGGCACTCGAGCATTTGAGCTCTACGATTCCGCTGTCGTGAATACTTTTTTGAAAACATTCGGACGCCACCAGCGCCGCATCACCTGCGATTGCGAGCGAAGCGACCAACCAACCGTCATTCAGGTGTTGCACCTCAGCAACGGCGATACCATCAACGACAAGTTGGCCGACCCGAAGTGTGTCGTATTCCAGTGGCTCGCCAGCGATCTGCCCGTGGCTGAAGTTGTCGACCAAGCCTACCTGGCGTCCCTCTCCCGTTTCCCAACCCAGTTGGAACGGGAACGCATGGTCAAGCTGATCTCCGAAGCCGATGCGGCTCAAGTTCAACGAGCCGAAACCTACCAGGATTTGCTGTGGAGTCTAATGACGAGCCAGGAGTTCCTATTCGCGCACTAATTTGACGGTTAGCGATCTAAGATTCAGTTATACTAGCAACATTCAATCTCTATTGAGCCAAATTGGATAAAGCAGGTGAGTAGCATAGCCAAGCTTTGCGGAGCCGATTTCGACCAGATGGTAGCGAAAGGTGCGTTTGACAGTTTGCCGCCGATGAAGATCGAACTGATCAATGGAGAACTCAGATTCATGAATCCGGCGGGACCACTCCACGAGGCAGAGATTGAGTTCTTGACCGATTGGTCCTACGCAAACACCGATCGAAACTTGCTATCAATAAGAGTTCAGTCCAGCATAAGCTGCAGCGAACACCGACCTGAACCAGACGTGATTTGGATTCGTAAAATGCCAACGCGTATGATTAGACCGACAAGCCAAGATGTTTTGCTGTTGATCGAAGTTGCAGATTCTAGTTTGTTGGGTGACTTGGTTGAAAAAGCAGAACTGTACGCCACACACGCTATCCAGGACTACTGGGTCGTCGATGTGTCGGCACAGCAAGTTCATATTCACCGCAATCCGCGCCAAGGCAGCTACGATTCCGTCGCGGTGCATTCCAAGCCAGCGGTTATCGCTCCACTTTGCTACCCAACTGCGTCGCTATCTTTAAATGAACTGTTTGATCTATAGGCCGGAAACTTGGTTCCAGCCCTTCTTGATGTTGGTCTCTTTCATGGTGATGTACAGCGATTGTATTTGAGCCTCCGAGTTACTTACGATAACTTCGCGCGCCATAGGCTCCTTGCGGTTGGGGCTGAAATCGGTGAAGTGCAGCACATAGGCTGGAAACTCGTCGCTTGCATCGGACTTGTTTGTTTTGATGAGTACAAATTTGCGGACCATCGTTTCACCCTTGAGCACCTTCGTAAAGACCTCGCGGCGGTTGATCTGGCTAGTAGGCAAGCAAAAGCTCTTTGCGCTTACGTTGCTCAAATCGACTTCGACATGATCGCAGACCTGGTCGATACGAACATCTTGTGGGTGGGATTGTTTGTCTTCCCGTCGCCGCACAAATTGCGGTGAGATTACCGAAGCCAATGGCATGCGTCTGACGACGTGGTAGCCGGACTGCACATTGAAATCGAGCACCATGCGATTCACGGCGCCGCCGCGAGTAGTTTGCGAAATTAGATCGAGACAGCTGATTTCAATGACCCAATCCGGACGTACCATTTGATAGGCCACATAGTCAGAATTCACCTCGACATACTCGCTCGCAACAATCATGTCCTTCAAGTCGCTGAGCATGGAGCGTCTGAGATCTTCGCTGAAGCCGCCTCCCACTCGCGTTAAAATCTGCAGTGAGCCGTCAGAGCGCATGACCGCGACCAGGAGATCGTGCAGCAAGCCCTGGCGATCATCGGATGCCTCTGTAAAGCCAACGACGACCACGTCTATCGTATGACGAGGTTTGATTTTGAATTGACCGGTACTGTCGCTTCGTGCGACCAGTCCCTCCGCCCCTTCGCCTTCGACCCAGTTTTCAAAAAGCCGTTGAATGTCGCTTAGCTCGCTGAATGAGCGCGTTTCAACGGGTAGGTTGTACTGGCTTTTGCCAAACAGACTTTCCAGAGTTTGGAATGTCGATGCATACGATTCGCTAGCTGAAGCCTGGTTCATTTCGATAATATCAAAGGGAGCGAAACGCAGCCTTTCGATGTCGGCTAGTGACTGGGGATTGCGAGCGACGGTGGATACATCGTGGACGCGCGGCCTTCTTTCGGTGTGGTGAACGAAGAGTTCGCCAGCGATACGTGCCGATTCAATGCCTGCGCCGACCAGCAGCCGGGTAGCTTCTGCCAGCCAAGGCAAACCGATCCGCACAGTGCCTCCTGGGTTGATAGCAAATGCTTCACCAGCGCTGAACACGAGCACCGTAAACTCGCCGTCAATCTTGCGGCTAACCAGATAGTCGGACCTGGGCATTTTGCTAGGAATGTCATCCTTTCCCAATGGCACCATCCGGGCAGCCGCGCCCCGTCGGTAGTCTTGTGCACAGCCCAGAGCTGTGGGGTCCACCACTGCGGTAGCTGCACCAACCGCGTAGTCGCCGATTTTTATTTCGAATCGCGCCCTGTCGATTAGCTGACTGGTTATCATGCGGAGGCTCCTTCTTCGGAGGTTGGCCTTTCAGAGGGAGTAGGTGTCTTGAGTTCCATGTTCGAAAAATGGAGCAGGAGCAGGTACTTATCCCCGTCGGTACGCCCCTCTAGAAATCCCCGATAGGGCACCGCGCCGCGCCGAAGTATCAACGGCTGATTCGATTTGGGGCCGGCACCCAATAGCATTAAGCTGTTGCGTTGTTCGAGATCCCGAGCCATCCCAAACAGGAAGTCGTAGGTCAGACCATTGACGTGCTGGATTTGAGCTTTACTCGAAAACACAAATTTACGGATGGCCTTTTCTTTTGGAACGAAGATTCCCGACCACCGCAGGGGCGTATCTGAAGAAATATTCGTATCTGCTAACTTTCGAGGCCGTCGTTCGCGCACACTGCCATCTGCATTCTTGACGATTTCCCAGAATTGCACGTTGCGCACTATGCCGCGATCTTTATCTACGTAGACGCGGGCTGTTTCGCGCAAGATGCGACCGGTGTTCTCAAGATCGATCTCTGGGTCCCCGTCCACTAAGAGTTGCGAAAGCTTGCTGACCGTGCCCGCAACTGAGATCAGGCGATCAATTTCATAGGGCATGGTCGACTTGATGACTCGCGCGCTGGACGCTTGGCGCCCCTGTTTGTCGAGCCACCGAACATTGCGTTCCGATACGACACTTGCGGTCGCGACAACGGCATCGCGGCCACTACTGTTTGCTAAATTGATGTCACCCATGTTGGTCTCACTCTAAAACCAGATTCTCGCTCCGGAATTGTCCTCCGCATAACCTTCAGCATTACCACAGCTGCTCAAATCATGTCAAAATCCATGAGCTCCTCTTCAGAGTCCTCCGGTGAGTCTTCCTCGCTAGAATGGGTTGGCGCTTGGATACCGACGAATGCCACCTGGGTCGGACTCCCCACCGCCAGCATAATCTCGCCCTCTTCGCTCAGCAGCAGAAAGGCGGCATCGGCTTCCAGACCTCCGCGGTAGCTATAGGCGAAAGCAAAGATCGTCCCGCGCTGGAGCTCGCTGCGAAGCTGCATGAGCGAGTTGGCCGCATTGTCGTCAGTGCCCTCCAAACTCAGCGAATAAGCCAACCGAATATTGTGGTTGAGATACTCGTCGACAGTTGCCGTATCAAACAGTTTGATTGGCGCATTGAACGAGGATTGCACTGGCACTAGCTCATTGCCGTCGACGTTGACGGGTTTTAGCTCGGATTTTTCGCACCAAGCTCCCTCGGCGTCGGTCCAAACCAACCCAGTACCACCGCGTGGAATCAAGGTTCGCCCGTCGTCGGCCAATGTCGCGAGTTGACAAATCTCGCCATGCTCGTCGACCGCTTCCACCTCTTTGAAACCGTAAAGGCGGCTGCGATCGATCTTGTTGAGCGTAACGGCGATTTCGTCTTCACCGAGCAAGAAAACTAATGGTTTCGCCATACGACGACTCCAACCTCATGCAGAAAGTAAAAGCGTTCCGTATCAAACATAACCGCCGGTTTGCGTCAAATCCAGAAACTTGGGAGCTGGACTCAAGTTTCACCCAAATTCCTGCAGAGCAAGCGTTAGGCTGAGTGCAGAATTCGCAGCCAATGTGGGTGATATAACCGGCATCCATGCAGTCGAATCGGCTCAGTCGTTATTGACGGCATATTCGGCGTAGGTGAAGCGCGCAGGCATGAGTGTACGGCGTACGTTGGTTGGCTGAGTTGGTACGTTCCGTCATGCTTCTGCGGTTGAGACAACCGAGCCACAGTGTGTATCTCGGTTGGGACAACCGAGCCACAATGGGCCGGGTGGGTCTCAGTTCCGCTTTACCAGCGACGGGTCTGTACCCAGCGTACCTTCGATTCGTTTTAGATATTCATCAGATTTGAAGAACTCCAAACGTTCGTTGGCTTGCTGGATCCTCGCTTCCAAATTCATGCGGCTGACGACTTCTGCGTGTGTGGATTTTGTGCAGAAGTGCTTTAGATATTTGCGATGTTTGGTCCAAAGGTTGATGTCCGCAATGCGTTTTGCGTTCAGTCGCGCCTGATACCAATCGCTGCCGATCATCGATTGCCTGGAGAACTGCTGGCGCACTTCGGCGTCTTCGAGCGTCTTACCATTCCAACTGCCCTTGACCATGATTGACAGTAGCGCCTGAAGTGGTGGGCAAGCGCGTTCGTAACTGCCATCCTCAAAATAGCGTTCTGCAACTTTCTTCTGCGATTCCACGATATGGTCGATACCATCTGCGAAGCCTTCTTCGTCCTGGTTCTCGGGACACAAAACACGGGTATCAAAAACCTTGTCCGGATTGTCGAACAATCTGCCGAAGAAGCGACGCACGAATCGCGACGTGATGCGATACCCCAACCGACTGGCCAAGATTCTTCGCCCTTGGAAGTCGTAGTCTTCCATTTTTTGCAGCATACCTTCGCGAATTAAGTAGGCTGGATCGCGTTCGGTAGCGCTCAAGCGGCACCAGACTTCAGGCACTAGCAAACTGATATCGTGTCCGACTTCTACTTCGCTGCCGATATGCCCAGCCGCCGTAGAGAAGCCGCCGAGATTCGTCAGAATCATGCTGACTAGGGCCGCATTGAGATCGTGGATCGGGAGAAGTGCGTTGAAAGGACTTTTGGTGAGCGCGCCCTCGCTGCCTGCGCCCGTGGTTGACGGACTCTTGCCTGTCAGCGAACAGAGATAGTCCATAAACAGTTCGGGAAGTTCCTGGTAGTGGATTGGATTATAGACGGCCAGGGATCGTATTCCAGTGGCTTTGTCTGGTGGGTTGTTGCGTCGTCCCGAGAGAACGGCGGTAACTGGCATGTAAACCGGTTCATCGTTGGTTAGCCCGCGGAACAAACGCGCGCTGCGCATCGCGATGTAGGCCTCATCTGGCGAAACCAGGTCCTGCCGATCCTGCAAATATCTGGGATTTTTGGATGGCTTCCCCTCGACGATCCGTGGGTGGGAGGAACTGACGACATAGTTGGATTTCGATGCGGTGAATTCTCGCAGCATATCCTTCATTGGTTCCGAATAGTTATCAAACTGCAATACATCAGCCACGATTGCGTTGCCTGCATCGCGATCGAGCGGTTCGAAGTTGCAGAAGAAGTTGTCGTTTTGGGCAATGTCCATTTCAGTTTGTTTGTCCAAGCCACGGTGGACCGCATCGTCGGGTCGTTGAAACAATCGATACTCGCAGTTGGCGACAAACTTGTAGCTGTGGGCTGGATCGAATGATCTTTGTAGAAATCTCCCCGGAACGACAACTGAGGCAGTGATGTCGTCTTCAAGCTGGATTTTGAAGGCTGCCGCAAAGTCCTGCCGCAATTTATAGGTCTGCCAGCGTCGCTCGCTATCTAAGCCAACGCGTAGGTACATGCCAACCAATTTTCTGTTGTCGAATTTGAGTTCATGTCCGGGTTCGCCATTGACGATGTCGACGCTGAAATGCGAACGCCAGTCGCCGTTCCATTCTGGCTTGTAGAAGCGTTTGATAATAAACGCCATTGCATGCAAGGCTGTGGGGATCGTCTTAAGCCACGCTTTGTATTCTTCGTTGTAGTCTCGCGAAGGAGTCATCAGCTTGATAACGCTGCCTAGGCTGCGCTTAGGATCGAGCAATGGGCGACTGGCTCGCGTCGTATAGTCTGGCTTCTCTGGAGAATCATCGAGCCAACGATTCGAGTAGTCTTTCGCGAACAGTTCGTCGAGTCTCGCGAAATCATCTTCCAAGTTACTGACGAAAATGGGTCCGCTCAGCATGTAGTCTCTCAGCGATTTGCTAATCTCGCTTTTGCCGCCCCCGCTGACAGTGCACGGTTTATGACACACCGCCCCATCGCCGCTGCTTCCAATCAACCTCCAGGACGGAGCCGCTGGATGCTTCTCCATGCGGAGTCGGTAACCACTGGGAGCCATGTAAACTTTGTTCGGTTCCAAGGGAATCGACTGGGGTTCACCATTCTGATCCCAGTGGATTTTTTGATCCTCTAATGTTGCTTTGGCATGCTCGGGAATGTAGACGAGCTTCTTGCACACACGATCGACGCCGTAGCCTTCGGCGCGTACTTCGACAAAGTCGCTGTAGTCTCGAACGACATCCGCAAATGTACGACCGTTATAGCGCTGGCTGTTAACCTGGAATTCGTCTCCCAGCGCCCAGCTGGGAAATGCGATGGCCCCTCCGGCATGTTCTTCCTCGACGTTCCCCATCAAATTAGCCGCATAGCTAATTTGTGTTTTTACTTCCTTCTTGCAATAGCCAAAATAATTATCTGCTATGAGAGTAACGATAATTCCGTCCTCGGTTCGGCAGGTTGCCTTGAAAGCACTACCGTCGTTGTATTTTTCGTTCTCATCGCGATAACACATGGCGTCTCGTTTTTGCCGATCGGTGGCATCTTCCCAATGGGGCAAACCCAACTCGTATTTCGTCAAATGGCACAGGTGAGGTGCGAGAATGACGCATCCGGTGTGACCAGACCAATGCAACACATCTAAACCCGCGTCATTCTCCGGCAGCATCGGATCGCCAGCGTTTCCGAAAATGGATTCGACAAAATCCAAGTTGCTCACCAATCCTCCCGGAGCAAAGAAGCGGACTTCCATGGTCTTGTGTCGGCAGAATCCGGGAACTGCCGGACAAACCAACGGGCGCACCAACAAAGAGACAAAGGCTTCGCGTGCGCCTTCCGCCGTTGAGTCATTCGTCGACAGGTAGGGCAGTCGCAACGATTCCACTGGCGCTTCGAAAGCTTTTTTGAATAGCCGCGCGAATACGGACTTGGGAATCGCACGCTTGTCGGCTGGTACGGGCAGGCCTCCTTCGCAAACATGGAAGGTTCCTTCCGTAGTACGGCGATCGGCGCGCGGATTGTGCACGACTCCATTATGCACACGGTAGCTCGATAGGAGTTCGTTGCTGAAATGATCTCGGTCTGCTGGTAGACTCAGCAATCGCGCAATGCCATGCCGATCCAGACAAAGCGTCGTGGCTGGCAAAGTTAGCGAGTCGCCAAAATGCATGCGAAGAAAGCTTTCAATGCGTTGATCGATGGAGGCGCGGTGCGAAGCCAGAAGCCGATTTTTTTCGCGCATACTGGACAACAGGCTCCGCCGCCACAACGACTCATCATCCGGTTGCTCTGGAACCTTCAGTCCCGTTACTGCCAATTGCATATGCAGGTAGTCACGCAATTGATGCTGTAGGTCATCGCGCTCGCTCGTGCCTTGGTGGCGATTCCACCCCAACGCAACTTGCGGATCTTCTACCAACCATGTGTCGCCAAGTTCTTTCCAACTGATCGTCATAGTTCGTTACCTTCGATGCCTAAACTGCTGCAAGTTAATTTGAATAACCATCGCGCGTTGGTTCGAGCTTCCCCACGGCGCCAGCGATTATAGTGAAGTCAAACAGCGAGTCGAATCACGGACGACTAACTTTGCGATCTCAGCCTTTGCGGAGATCGCGTGTGCATCCTCTCAGATTCAATCAACGTTTTGTTCGGTGGAAAGACCCGTTTTCCGCGTTGGCTGGGACGACTTGCGTAACGGCCAGTTATCTTTCATAGTGGTACCGCTTTGGCGGATAGTCCTCCCCACGAAACCAGAACTTAGAAGTACAAAAAAATGAAGACAAAAAGACGCGCGCACAGTGCGGCCATGTTTTGCATGTTGAGTTATTTATTTTTTTCTCCAAATGTATTTGCAGAAGATGCACCGGCCGGTACGTTTCGCACACCCGCAGGATTCGAAGTCGACTTGGTCTACAAAGTTCCCAGCGACCAGCAAGGCTCATGGGTCTCATTATGCGTGGACCCAAAAGGCCGCATTATCGCCAGCGATCAGTACGGGAAGCTTTATCGCGTTACCTTGTCCGGCGGTGCTCCACCGCACGTAGAGCAGCTCAAGGTGAACATTGGGCTGGCTCAAGGCATGCTGTGCGCGTTTGATTCCTTGTACATCAATATCAACGCACGAGTACAAGACCTGTCCGGGACCGAGGCGAAAGGCCCCGGGGTCTACCGTTTGACCGATACAGATGGCGACGATCAGTACGACAAAGTTGAGCACATCGTGCCACTCGCCGATCAAGCCGGAGAGCACGGACCGCATGCGTTGGTACTGTCACCCGACAAAAAGAAGATCTACTTTTGTAGCGGTAATCAAACCGACTTTCCGAGTTCCGCAACTGGCGGCGTGGTTCCTCGTCACTGGGCTGAAGACCATCTGCTTGGTCGAATGCCTGATGGGCGTGGTTTCATGCGCGACCGAATGGCGCCCGGGGGCTGGATTTGCCGTATGGATCCCGATGGGTCCAATATCGAATTGATGGCCACCGGCTTTCGTAACGAGTACGACATCGCCTTCAACACCGATGGTGAGTTATTTACATACGATGCAGATATGGAGTGGGACATTGGCACACCTTGGTATCGGCCAACTCGCGTGAACCATGTTATCAGCGGTGCGGAGTTTGGGTGGAGAAACGGAACTGGGAAATGGCCGGACTACTACGGCGATAGTTTTGGAGCGGTCGTCAATATCGGCCCCGGCTCGCCTACCGGGATCGTGTTTGGGACCGGCGCTAAGTTTCCAGCCAAGTATCAGGACGCGCTATTCCTATGCGATTGGAGCTACGGAGTCATCTACGCCGTTCACATGAATTCGATGGGTGCCAGCTACGTTGGCGAAGCGGAATCATTTGTCACTGCGGCTCCGATGCCTGCGACCGACTTGATTATTCACCCGGATGGAAACATGTATTTCGCTGGTGGTGGACGAAAAACAGCTTCGGGACTCTACCGTGTGCGCTACACCGGCAGCGAATCGACTCAGCCCGCGACCGGCAAGCGAAGTTTGGCGGATGAGGCAGCCCGCGATCTGCGACGCAAACTCGAATCCGCGCATGGCCAGGCTGATCCTGCAGCAATCGCTGCTGCCATCGACAATCTCGGCAACGCAGATCGCGCAATTCGCTTTGCAGCGCGGATCGCATTGGAGTTCCAACCCGTTGCGCAATGGCGCCCAGCGGCTCTGGCTCTGGAGCAACCGCACGCCATCATTACGGCGGCTTACGCGTTGGCGCGGTCAGGAGCCAAGCAAGACCAGGCGGCCATACTGAATAAACTCTCGGCAATCGACTTTGGCAAACTTTCGACGGCCACCAAGCTCGAACTACTGCGGGCCTACGAACTTGTTTGGTTGCGGCTGGCGCCGCCATCCGACTCGCAACGCAGCGCAGCCCTCAAGCAGCTTGATGCGCAGTTTCCATCGCAGGAAGGGCTCCTGAACCGCGAGTTGGCGGTCGTGCTCTGTTACCTCGATGCACCCAATATCGTTTCCCGCTGTGTCGATCAATTGACCACTGCCAGTGCGCAAGAGGATCAAATTCATTACGCTTTCTGCTTGCGCGACCGCCAACTGGGCTGGAGCGATTTGACTCGCAAAGCATATTTCCAATGGTTTTTTGATGTCGCTACAGCCCGCGGCGGCGCATCGTTCGGAGGCTTCTTGTCAAACATTCGCGACGCTGCGCTGGCAAAGTTGTCACCAGCACAAAAAGAAAGTCTGGCTGAGCTGGCTGGCAACATGCCAGCCCCCAAAGATCCGTTGGCCAACTACGCGCCACGCAAACATATAGCCGCTTGGACGGTTGCCTCACTGCAACCTGAGATGCAAAAGAGCACCGCGGCCCCGAACTTCGAAAAAGGTCGGGAGTTAACAGCCGTGGCACAGTGCTTCAAGTGCCACCGTTTTGCGGGCCAAGGTGGAATTCAAGGGCCGGATCTCACGGCGGCTAGTGGTCGTTTCAATTCGACGGACATGCTGACTGCGATTCTAGAGCCCAACAAAGAAATTAGCGACCAATATCAAGCAACACAGTTCATGACCGACAATGGCGTCATCACTGGACGTGTTGCGAACTTGAACGGCGACCGCCTCTCGGTAGTGACCAATATGCTCGCCCCCGGTGACTTTACCGAGGTCAAGGTGGGGGACATCATCGAACGTCGGGTATCGCCTGTTTCGATGATGCCGAGCGGACTCCTCGATACGTTCACTCCCGAGGAAATCAACGATCTACTCGCGTATTTGAAGAGCGGAGGCAATCCTTCCCACGACGTCTACCAAACGCGATAGACCGCGATAGACATCGCTGGCGAGGTACCACCGTGAATCCACGAAGCCTGACTCGGTCGACGATCACACTTGCGCGAGTGTTTTCGCGACCATTTTGGCTTGGCGAATCTTTAGGGTCGACAGCAATAACAGCACCAATCCGATTGGAGCCGTACAACCGATAATGGTGAGAATGGCGCCCCATAAGCCAAGCTTTTCTCCACAGTCTCCTTGGCTGACGTGGCCTGTCGATGCTAGATACTTGCTCAGAGAATTGGGGACTTTGATGAACGCCAGTACTAAAACAACGATTCCGACGAGCGGCACGAAGATGAGCCAGGGCACCCACGGAGATAGTTGGCGGTAGGTTGGCGGTATCGCGCTCAACGAGCTTGCCAGTTGATAGGCTAGGAATAGACTGAACAACAGACCGACCAGTCCGATCCCATAGCTACCTATCCGTATCGCCTGGATGGTTGCTTCGGTGGCTGGATCCAAGGGCGTTTCCACTGAAAACCCCTCCTGGCCAAAGCTTTCAAATTCATCCATGTCGATATTGAAGTCGATCGCATTAGTCTCGCTCGAGCTCGACTGAGCGGCATCCCCTTCCTGAGCCTGCGCAGTCGTAGTCGCTAGCGCGGAGCTGCAGGCCAACATGGCAACGAAAACCCAACTCTTCCATTGGCCAAACCGCTTTGTCATGGAGTCACTTTCTCTGTGCGTCATACTTGTCAAAAACCAACGGGTATATCCACAAGCACCAAACTGAAAGGTATCCCGTTCCCGCTTCCGTCAATCGGAAAGCACGAGTGAATCGCAGGCCGTTTCTTATTTTGCGCAACTTGCTCGTCACTCAATACCTCGCGGAGCTTGGGGCTGCGCGCGAACATTGTTATACTCAATCGGCAATACGCTGAGTACCGTGGCTGCTTTGTGACGATCAACGTTGCGAGAAACAAAAGCCGCAGCTAGCTGGACAAATTCGCCAAACTGCCCACTCTTTCACTTTGCCACTGGAAATACGCTTTACTTATGTGCGGAATCACTGGTGGCCTTTGGTACGAGGAATCGCAAGCCATATCGGCAGACATCCTCGACCGCATGACCGATTCGTTGGTGCATCGCGGCCCCGACGATCGAGGTTGCCGAGTGGAACCGCTGCAACAGGATGCGGCCGGCCTAGTACCGGGCGTAGCGCTTGGTTTTCGACGGTTGTCGATCATCGATTTAGCCGGCGGTCATCAGCCGCTGAGTAATGAAGACGGCTCGATCTGGCTAGTTTTCAATGGCGAGATTTATAATTATCGCGAGTTGCGTCGGCGACTCGAGGGCTCTGGACATATATTTCGCACAGACAGCGATTCCGAAACGATCGTCCATCTATACGAAGACCTGGGCTTGGGGTGCTTCGAGCATCTCAATGGAATGTTTGCGATAGCCATCTGGGACCGCAACAAGCGACAATTGCTGCTTGCCCGCGATCGATTGGGTAAGAAGCCGCTTTACTACCAATTTCGCAACCAGCAGTTGTTATTCGGCAGTGAACTAAAAGCGCTGGCCGCATCGCCGAGTTTTGATCGCTCGATTTCTCCAGCTGCCATCGATCAATTCCTCACCTACCAGTATGTTCCGCACCCAAATTCAATTTATTCATGTGCAAAGAAAATTCCTCCAGGACATTGTGCGATCGTTCGAGATGGCGAATTGCAACTCAAGAACTATTGGCAGGTGAATTGGCAGCGAGAGGACGCGATCGATGAGCGGCAGGCCGCAAACCAGCTTCAAGAGCTACTCCACGATTCCATCCGTTTGCGATTGCGGAGCGACGTGCCGCTAGGGGCATTCTTGTCGGGCGGTATCGATTCGTCGTTGATCGTCGCACTATCGCAAGCTCAACTGGAGGAACCGCTCAACACGTTCAGCATTGGATTCAACGAGACGGATTTTGATGAAACGCGTTACGCCCGCTTGGTGGCCGGCTGGGTGCGCACCCAACATCGGGAATACAAAGTGACTCCGGACGCAGTGTCCATCTTGGATCAGCTCGTGCATCACTACGACGAACCGTTTGGCGACAGTTCTGCCATTCCGACATGGTATCTCTGCCAATGGACTCGCCAGCACGTTACTGTCTCGTTAACTGGAGATGGAGGCGACGAGTTATTTGCGGGTTACGAGCGGTATCGCGCGCTGTCGCTCAGTCGCTGGCTGGATCGCTTGGCAGGTCCAATTCTGGGCAGCCGCTTTGTTCAGGGCTTGCCTGCGTCGAATCGCCAGCGCTCGTTTGTACGGCGTTTGCAGAGATTCGGCGAGGCGCTGAACCAGCCTCTGGCACGACGGTATATGAACTGGATTCAGATTTTTCCTGAGCGGGTGCGGGCCGAACTCTATGCAGAAGATTTTGTCGAACAATTGCCAAATGAAGATCCTTTCGAATTTTTTGAAACCGCTTGGAAGAGTTTGGAGTCGCGGGATGTGCTGACGCGCGCCTCCTTGGCGGACTTGGTTACCTATTTACCCTGCGATCTCATGACCAAAGTAGATATTGCGTCCATGGCGCACGGGTTGGAATGCCGTCAGCCCTTCTTGGACTACCGCTTGGTCGAGTTCGCCGCTGCGCTGCCTAGTCGCTTGAAATTCCGACAGGGACGCGGAAAGCGTATACTGCGGAGCGCATTTGACCGCTTGCTGCCGAGACAAATTTGGACGCGGAAGAAGATGGGCTTCGGCGTTCCACTGGGCAGTTGGTTCCAGAAGGAGTTGCGGCCCCTAACCGAACAGCGATTGCTGGGCACCGATGCGCGCTGTCATCAGTACTTTCGCCCCGAAGCTTTGAGGCAAATCGTGGACCAGCACATGTCGGGACAAGTCAATCAGTGCTATCGATTATGGAATTTGCTATTTTTCGAATCTTGGCTGCGCAAGTGGCAGTAGACGAAGACGGTAGCAAAGCCACTGTGACATTGCGGCGTTGACATCGCGATGCTGACAATGACTGGGGCGGGACGACTGTGTACTTTGGGCTTTAACAGTCTTGAGACGCAGATTGACTCAGATTCCGAGATTCTCGCCGCCGAAAAAACTGTTATGATTGTCGTTCTGCAAGGAATTTAGACACTCTTCCCATTGAGCTCGACCTCTCCCCAGAGATTTTGAATCATGCTGCGAAATACAACGGCAGTAGTTTTGGCCGGTGGCAAAGGAACGCGACTTGAGCCACTAACGCTCGATCGAGCCAAACCTGCCGTTCCGTTTGGTGGCTGTTATCGCATTGTCGACTTTGTGCTGTCGAACGCAATCAATTCGGGACTACGGCGACTGTTGGTGCTGACGCAGTACAAAGCACTCAGCTTGGATCGCCACATCAATCTGGGGTGGCGACAGTATTTTTGCGCGGAATTAGGGGAATTTCTTGACGTTGTGCCACCGCAGCAACGAATTGACGAACAATGGTATCAGGGCACAGCCGACGCTGTTTATCAGAATATTTTTGTGATCGAAAAAGACCGGCCAGAATATGTGTTGATCTTGGCAGGCGATCACATTTACAAAATGAATTACTTGTCGATGATCGAATTCCACAAAGAGATGGAGGCCGATTTGACCGTTGGAGCACTAACCGTTCCGCGGGAAGAGGCGAAACAGTTTGGAGTCATTCAGGTCGATCAACACAATCGAATTACGGGATTCCAGGAAAAGCCGGCTGAGCCTCAGACGATGCCCGGAGACGACCACCGGTGCTTTGCGTCGATGGGAATTTATGTATTTACTGCCAGGTTTCTATTCGAACAGCTTTGCCGGGACGCCACAGAACCCGGAAGCCACCATGACTTCGGCAAGGATATCATACCGTCGATTATCGATAGCAATCGCGTTTTTGCATTTCCCTTCCGCGATGAGAATCGCAAGCGTCAGGCCTATTGGCGCGATGTGGGCACGATCGACGCCTACTACGAAGCCAACATGGATTTAATCGATGTAGATCCTTTGCTCAATCTCTATGATCAGGACTGGCCAATTCGCACGCTACAACCCAATTTGCCTCCACCAAAGTTCGTATTTGGAAGCGATGGCAACATGGACCGCTGCGGGCAAGCGATTGATAGCATTGTGTGCCCGGGCACGATTTTAAGCGGCGGGCGGGTTCGCCGTAGCGTGATCAGCACCAATGTACGCGTCAACAGCTATGCCGCGGTAGATGAAAGCATCGTTTTCCAAGGAGTAAACATTGGACGACACGCAAGAATTCGCCGCGCGATCATCGATAAAGGAGTTAGTATCCCTGCGGAAATGGAAATAGGCTACGATCTGGAACTGGATCGCAAACGCGGTTTTGCGATCAGCCCAGGTGGCATAGTGATCGTTTCGCGGAATGACTCTCCAAGCATTGTCGACGACGATGCGCTCTACTATACGGACCCACCAGCAACTGTCCTGCGGTAAGCGGAGCAAGTTGGCGGGCGCGAAGATGTTCGAATACGACCTAAGGACCTGCCAATGCCCGCCAACACCTACATTTTTTTGCTCGGCCTTGGCGTCGGTACAGGCCTATTAGTTTTAGGGCTGTTGCTGGGCTACTGGTTGGGACGCAAGTCGATTCCCTCGGAGCCCGTGGATCGACAACAATTTCTAGCTTTCCTGAAAAATCTGTCGAGTTGGACCAGCGAATTTTCAGGCGACGTCAGCAAGTACCAATCGCAATTGACTTCGATCGATGCGCGCATTCGCAGCAACACGGCAGTTCCCCGCGAAGAAATGGCGGAAGTGTTAAAGCAAATTATGGAAGCTAACCGTCAATTGCAAGAGCGGTTGGATAGCGCCGAGCAAAAGCTGGACGTGCAAACAGATCAGATATCGAGCTACTTGACCGAAGCCAGGACGGATGGGCTAACGGGATTGCTCAACCGCAGGGCGTTCGACAAGGCAACCGACGAATTGTTCGCAGACTGGAACAAGAAGGAACAAGTATTTTCGCTCGGGTTGGTCGACATCGACCACTTCAAGCAAATTAATGATACCTACGGTCATCCGGCTGGTGATGCGGTGCTGCAGCACATCTCGAAGATGCTACAAAGTGAATTGCGAGACTCCTTCTGTGTGGCGCGCTATGGCGGGGAAGAGTTTGCGGTTTTGGCTAAGTCGCCTGCCACCAGTACGGCAGATTTACTGGACAAACTTCGCAATGCGGTTAGTCAAATCCAAGTGACGCACGATTCCCATGTAATCAATGTCACATTGAGCGCGGGCTCTTCCGAAATCGAGCCTGGTGATAAAATTGGTAAACTGGTTCGCAGAGCCGACGAGGCACTCTATGCAGCCAAGCTGGGGGGGCGAAACCGAGTCTATCTTCACGATGGAAACATTTGCCATTTGATTACCAAAGTTGTGTCCAAGCCCGCGAATGCGTCTACCAAGCTACACGACGAAACCACTGCGGATAAGGCCGAGGCCGAACTAAACAACGATCGTGTTAA
Organism: Pirellulaceae bacterium; assembly: GCA_041736515.1. GTDB lineage: Bacteria > Planctomycetota > Planctomycetia > Pirellulales > Pirellulaceae > Aureliella. The sequence goes on along the minus strand of JBGSTP010000291.1, from coordinate 290 downwards.
TGAGCGTCTTCAGCGGATCGTTGAAGAGGAGTCGAGACGATTGGTTGAGAGATAACCTCAATCGCGCCGCGATCCCCCGAGGTGAGTGACTGAGTGACACTGCGGAGTGACACTGCAGAGTGACAGTGGAGTGACAGTGGAGTGACACTCGAATGGCACTTAGTTAACGTTTCAGTCGTTGCTGGATTTCTTGTTTCGCAATGTGTCTCGGCTGGGTGAGTAGGTCGTAAGCTCCGTCGCGTCTCTTCCGCTGCCGGGGTTCGAATCGATCGGGCCGGTTCGCGACGCGA
>JBGSTP010000244.1:0-6533 GCA_041736515.1 Pirellulaceae bacterium | reverse complement strand
CTAAGCTGGCCGACTATGCCTGGTATATTGAAAACTCGGACGAGACTCCACACGAAATCGGCTTAAAGCAACCGAACGCGTTCGGATTGCACGATATGCATGGCAACGTCATGGAGTGGTGCATCAATGGGCACACCGAAGATGGCTATACTCAGTTGGCCAGCAAAACGCAGCCACTATCCAATGTAGAAACGATTGTTTGGGCAGATTCATTTGATAATCGCGTGGTACGTGGTGGCAGTTGGCAGGACGATGCCGAGCAGCTTCGTGCGGCTGCCCGACTGGCTTCCGAAGACGAGGATTGGAAAGCCGAAGACCCGAATTTCCCGTTAAGTCCCTGGTGGTACACGGATGATCCTACTCGCGGAATTGGTTTTCGCATTTTTCGATCTTATCAGCCGCTAGACAATGAATTGATTACGAAGTTCTGGGACATTGATAACGAAGACATCCAGATGGATGTGGATATGCGGCTGACAGAAGGCCGCGGAGTTCTGAGCCCCATTGATCCCAAGTTGGCTGAAGAAATGAATCAAGCACAGCAGTAATCCATGCCGCGTCTTTAGCCTGCGACCAATTTTTGCCAGGATGCTGGTTCGAGCTACTATTGGATGGTTCGGGGGATTGCTACGACGATCGCTTTTATTGAATCTGGGAAATTGACTGGGTATTTGACACGGAGGGGCAACATTGGAGTCACAATCTGCTAGCCAGCACGAACGCCACCGCGAACTCGAGGCGGATAATCTCGAATGGGGTGAGCTGCGCGATTGGGCTCAACTGGTTCGCTTGCCCAATGTCTTTACTCTGTTTTCGGATTGCATCGTTGCCGCGATTGTTGCGACTGGTCGCTTGGGGCCACTCACCGCCACGATTCCGATCGTGTTCGCATCGCTGTGCGCCTATTGGGCCGGCATGATTCTTAATGATGTGGTCGATATCGACGAAGATCGACAGCTGCGTCCAGATCGACCACTCGCCTCAGGCAGGATTTCGCAAGTAATTGCGGGGCATGTGGCTACGGGCATGCTCCTCATTGGGCCAATTTTGATTCTGGCGGCAATGACTTTTCACCAATCACAGCCGCTGTGGTTGGGCTTCGCGTTTCTGTCGTCTGTACTACTCTCGCTTGCAGTTCGCAGCTACGATTCGCCTGTAAAACGCACGCCTCTGGGGCCACCGCTGATGGGAATTTGCCGATCGTTGAATATTTTGATGGTGGGTTTTTCAATGTTGGCGTTGACGCAGGCGGGCGGGGTCGCGTCCGAATTGGCACCGGATGCAGCCGTTGCGAATGCGATCGACGTCTTAATTGTCGACCCCTTGCTGTCTCAATCGTCAGGTGCTGGGGGGAGCGTTGAAGGACAGTCGGCAATTCGTTTGCCGGATGTGATATTCCCTAAACCACTGTTGGGTTTGGCTTTGGGAATCGGACTTTATATCTTTGGTGTAACTGTTTACGCTCGCCGCGAAGAGCAGGAGAGTTCGGCGGCGGGACTCTCGCTGGGAATCCTCCTGGAATTAGCCGGCTTGGTGGTTATCGGCCTCCTGCCGAGTTTTGCTGAAACTCACCAAGCTTGGACGTTGAATCCTCGTCAGGGCTATCCACTGCTAATTACACTAATCGGTCTAACTGTCGCCAACCGAGGCATAGCGGGCGTAATGCATCCAGTGCCTCGTAAGGTGCAGCTTGCAGTGAAGCATGCGATCTTGACACTGATCTTGATCGATGCCGCAGTCGTCCTCATGTGGGCTGGTGCCTGGTACGGTTGTGCAGTGGTTGCGTTGTTGCTGCCTGCCCTGTCGAGCGCCATGCGATTTCGCTCGACGTAATCTCCAGTCCGTAGCCAACGTCGCCCGACGGTGGAGCCTTGATTTCGCTTCCGTTCCACCGCTTGGCAGCGGTTGGCTACGAGAAGTAGCCACTGTCGCCCGACGGTGGAGCCTTGATTTCGCTTCCGTTCCACCGCTTGGCAGCGGGTGGCTACGAGACGTAACCACTGTTGCCAGACGGTGGAGCGTTTAGCTGCAGCGTCCGCTGCTTAGCCGCACCAGGCTATATTTCGGGTTCGATACTGGCAGACATACTGCCGGAGCACTTGCTCGCCAGCGGATCCTTTCCGAACGCGTGAATTTGATCGCGCTTTAGTTCGGCGTGCTCTTTGGTGGTCGTCAAGCAGATCGCAGAGCCGCTGCTGTCGACTTGTTTTGCCAATAGCATGGCGCGTTCGAAGGTGTGTCCGAACAGTTGCTGCAGCATCGAAATGACATAATCGAACGTGTGTTCGGAATCGTCCCACAGCATCACGTGATAGCGAGGTTGTCGCTTTGGCTTGTCGCGCTGGGCCTGTTGTTTTGCTGCCACTACCGACTCGGGTTCCATGACCGCACTGTTGGAATCAGCCATCGAATTCAAATCTCCTAAACCAATCATCGGGACACTTGCGTACACTCGGCATATTCCGAGGGAGCCACTTAGCCGTACTTTACGGCTATATTGTTACGCTCGTTATTATTGTAACCCTCAGCCTGCCCAGAGTAGCAAGTACATTCCGCTTAGGCATCACAGGAATTAAGGCAAAATGACCGATTTGCGAGCGATTGATCAATATCTTCGTCAAACTCAACCAAAACATCTGCAGCAATTGACGGAGTTGTTAAGGATCCCTAGCGTGAGCGCTGACAGTGCCTATAAAGATTCGGTAAACGCTGCTGCCCGGAGCGTGATGGACACTTTGGCTGCGGGAGGGTTGAAGGCCGAGTTGATACCTACAGCGGGTCCGCCATTGGTATATGCGGAAAGTCCTGCGATCCCTGGAAAACCCGTGGCCTTGGTGTATGGACACTATGATGTTCAGCCGCCCGATCCGCTAGATTTATGGACCAGCCCTCCGTTCGAACCGACTGAGCGCGACGGAAATATTGTCGCGCGGGGTGCCACCGACGATAAGGGGCAGATGCTGACCCATGTTCACGGTGCCTCTGCATGGGGGCAAGCTGGGCAGAAATTGCCCATGCAAGTAAAGTTTCTCATTGAGGGCGAGGAAGAAGTTGGCAGCGAACAGTTTGAGCACTTTCTGAATCGTCCCGATGCAGCAGAAAAGCTGGCCTGCGATGTGGTGGTCATTAGCGACTCATCGCAATACGCCAAAGGTCAACCTGCGATCACGTATGGCTTAAGGGGTATCGCTTACTTTGAACTACACTTTTACGGTCCCAAACAAGATTTGCACTCGGGCAGTTTTGGCGGCGCAGTGAACAACCCGGCCATTGCATTGGCGAAATTCTTGGCCCAGGTCGTCGACCAGAACGGTCGGATTCAATTGCCGAATTTTTATGATGATGTGAAAGCTCTCGAGACTGCCGAGCGCGACATGTGGTCTCAACTGAATTTTAGCGACAGCGCTTTCGCGCAACAGTTGGGAGTTGCAGCCTTGCAAGGTGAAGCGGGATACAGCACTCTGGAACGTCGGTGGGCTCGGCCAACGTTTGATGTCCATGGTTTGTGGAGCGGCTATCAAGGCGAAGGCGGCAAGACAATCATTCCTGCCAAAGCCGGAGCAAAGATTAGTTTCCGTTTGGTTCCGGACCAGTGCCCCAAGAAAGTATCCACGCAGCTGAAGCAGTTTGTCGCCGAGCACACACCGCCGGGCATTCGAATTGAAGTGATCGATCTACACGGCGGCCCGGGCGTGGTTGTCAATCCACACAGTCCCTACATTGCTGCCGCGCAGAAAGCGATCGAGAGCGCGTTTGGCAAATCTGCCGTACTCATTCGCGAAGGTGGCTCGATTCCCATCGTCGCCAAAATGGTTGAAAAACTGGGGGCCGATGTACTGCTGCTGGGTTGGGGTTTAGACGACGATGGTGCACACAGTCCCAATGAGAAGTTTTGCATTCAGGACTATTTCCAGGGGATTCGAGCCAGCAGCCATCTATGGCACGAGTTGTCCTCGATTTAGGACTGCGCTTTCGTGCGGCGTGGATTTCTCATGCTGCCGCTCGCCTAACATTAGCATTGCCGAGGAGGTGCGTATGCGACCATGGTTTGTGCAACCTAAAAGATTTAAAAGTAGCTGGGCCGCGATGGGAATCAAAGTGCTTGAGGCATTGGTTTCGGTAGTAATGGTGTCAGCGTCGTTGCAGGCTGGCGAGCAACCGAACATCGTTATCCTCGTAGTGGACGATATGGGATTTGGAGATCCAGGCTGTTTTAATCCGGAGTCCAAAATTCGAACTCCGAACATCGATCGTTTGGCAGCTCGAGGAATGCGTTTTACCGATGCCCATGCGCCGGGTCCGTTGTGTCATATGTCGCGGTACGGGTTGATGACCGGCCAGTTCCCCTTTCGTACCGATGTGGGCCGTTGGCCAACGCAGGCACTCATTGAAAAGGGGCAAACGACGGTAGCTTCGATGCTCAAGAGCGGCGGTTATCGGACCGCCATGGTCGGTAAATGGCATCTTGGATTCGAAGAGAATGGATATGACAAAATACTCGCAGGAGGGCCAGTCGACGTTGGTTTTGATACGTTCTTCGGGATCCGAGCATCAACCGATATTCCACCTTACTTCTATATTCGCGATCGTCTTGCAGTTGCGCCACCCACGCGCGAGATTGCCGCGAGCAACTCGCCGACTTGGTCCCCGATTCAGGGCGAGTTTTGGCGAGCTGGCTTGATTGCTCCCGACATGGAGTTGCGGGACGTGTTGCCAAAATTTACCGACGAAGCAATTTCTGTGATCACAGCTCACGCTGCCAAGAATTCGGAAATTACTGCGGAAAGCGCGAGACAGCCGCTGTTTCTGTACCTTGCTTACCCGGCTCCCCACACACCCTGGTTGCCTTCGCAGGAATTCATGGGCCAGAGTCAAGTTGGCATGTATGGTGATTTCGTGGAGATGGTTGATGCAATGATAGGCAAAGTTTATCAGTCGCTCGAAATGGCTGGATTGAGCGAAGATACTTTGCTGATTCTCACCTCAGACAACGGACCGGTTTGGTATGAAGCAGATGTCGCTCGCTTTGGACATGATTCAGCAGGAGGCCTGCGGGGCATGAAATCCGATGCCTGGGAGGCGGGCCATCGCATGCCGTTCGTCGTTTGTTGGCCCAGAGTTGTCCAGCAGAATAGCCTGTCGCAGCAGACGATTTGTTTCACGGACATCCTGGCGACGCTGGCGGCGATTACCGACTATAAATTATCGGACCTAGAAGCACCCGACAGTATCGATTTTTCAGACGTGCTGCGCGGAAAGCGATCGCCAGACGCGGTCCTGCGCACTTCCTTAGCCATGCAGTCGGGCGGTGGTTTCATGACCCTGCGCGCAGGCGACTGGAAGCTGATCGAAGGTTTGGGGTCAGGCGGGTTCTCGGAACCCAAGCGACTGCAGCCCAGCGACGGTGGTCAGCGTAGTCAGCTCTTTAATTTGCGAGAAGACCCAGGCGAAACGCAGGACCTGGCAGATCGTCACCCGGATATAGTCCTGCGTCTGAGAAGTCAGCTAGCCGAAATCAAACGGGCTAGGCGAACCCGGTAAAGTGCTGTCATTCGTAGTGGGCTAAGCTTCCAGCTTGTCACAAAATCCAGGATGTTTTGGGATTCCCTGTTTTGGGTCCATACGAGGATGACTGTGGAACTGGGGTGGTAAATGAGTTAAATTAGCGGGTTTAACACATTTCGCCTCACTTCTATCTCGCGAGTCACTTTGTTATGGCAACTGTCGTCCGTCATCGATTTTCAGTTGACGACTATGAGCAGATGATCGCGCATGGGATTCTAACTGAGAATGAACGCGTTGAGTTGATCCGAGGGGAGATCGTTGAAAAAATGGTCATTGGTCCACTCCACAGCGCGATAGTCAATCGGATTAATCGCTTGTTAACGACTCGGCTCTCTTCGGCAATTGTCAGCGTTCAGAATCCAATTGTTCTCACTGACAGTGAACCAGAACCCGATCTAGCCTTGCTGGTTGCTCGGGACGACTTCTACGCATCATCCAAGCCCCAAGCCCACGACGTACTGCTGGTTATTGAGGTTGCCGACAGTTCGCTGGCCTACGACCGAGAGATCAAATTGCCGCTGTATGCACAAGCTGGAATTCAGGAACTCTGGATTGTGAATCTCGACGAATCCAAAGTGGAAGTCTATCGGCAACCGCTGCTTTCAGGAACCTATCAGTCGCGCGCAGATTTCGGGCGCGGAGAGAGGCTTACGGCTCTCGGGGGTTCCGAAGTTAGTTTCGACATTGATTCGATACTGCTCTAAATCGCATCGCTTTATTCTCACTGAGAAAGCGATTACAATTCAGCTGTTGCGATGAGATCCTCTTTGGATAATTCGCTGGCAATGCTAAGTCGAGGTCTGACTCAACCTAGCTGGAGCTGCCGTTCGGTAATCTTGACCTGCCGCAAGAGGCTCAGACGCCTTTTCAGACACATCCTAGGACTTCCCCGCTATGACAACTCAACTGGATCGCCGTTTGTTTCTCTCGACCACAGCTGCTGTTGCGTCGGGCCTGCTTCAGGGTGT
>JBGSTP010000218.1:0-3872 GCA_041736515.1 Pirellulaceae bacterium | reverse complement strand
ACCGTGGCACTTGCCACGGTTTTTTTTGTCATACGAGAGGAGTTCGTAATATGCTGCGTTGCGTTGAGTACCGCCGAATTCCCTTGTGCCGTACTTTTACGCCGCTCGCTGATTTCTTCCCCAGCAACCAATTTTTTGGCGGTGAAGGGCCTTTGGCCACCAGTGCTATCGAATGAGGGCAACCAATTTTGCATTGCTATTCTTCGTACTCAAAACACGATAAAAAACTCGTTCTGCGGTCAGATGACTCGTCGTACCCCCCGCTGTGTATTAATATTCGGAAATATTCCGGGTGTCTGATATTTGTTTCTGTTAAAAAATCTGTGTGGTTTATCGCTTAGCTTTCTCGAACTGCGGGCATAATGGCACACTCCACCTTGGCTTTCCCGTTTTATCGTCTGGTAACGAAATCCAAGCCAATGGCAATTTTTCCGCTCAAATAGTGTCGAAATCAACTGTTGGGACGAGTGGCCTAGCACATGGTAATCTGCAAAGTTTTACTAATCGTCAAACTCACATAATGCCGATCCAACTATTGCTGTGGCAGATCATGCTGCGGTCGCGAAGAACACCAAGTTTTTTCCCGTGCCCCTTCGGTTAGTGACTGGAGTTTGAATGCCTCACCAATCTAATCGCCTACAATCTTCTGCATTACGTTTGCACGATCCAGCATTAACTTCGGACGAAACCGCGTTTGCCTACTGTGAGCCTCAGAACGTCAGCGTTCGGGCTATCGACTTGCTGCCTTTATTGGTTGACGCGGCGTTGACAAACCGCGCGTGGCTGGAAGATTTCGCGGAGGACAACATCATGATCCCCCAAGATCTATATGAGGTCCTGCTAGCATACCGACAGTATCGTAGATCCGCGTAAGATAACTCTTGGCGAAAGCCAAAGTCAGCATTTGGTTCTGCGGTGCTGCCCCACTCAAACCACGCGGCCAGGCATCTACGTTACGAAGACTATTTTGCGTGCGGGACGATGAGAGCTTTAGCGAGTCATCCGACGCAAATTTTTAGCGTGCACAGAGCACTAAAGAGCTGGCGCCCGATCTATGTCTTCCAAGAGTTGGCCAAGTTCGTGGCGCGTTAGGGAATCGATCTGCGTATCGTTTGCCAGTTCTCTCAGGAACGCTAATTCTGGGTTGTGTTGCAGGCAAGCCATCAGTGTTTTGCTGGTCGTCGTTGCTTGCGGGTCTTGGAGTGAGACCATTGCGAAATCAAACTGATCTTGGGTCCACTCAAGAGCCAAGCGGGCTAGTTTTTTTCGATGCTCCAAGGCCAGTGTTTTGCAGCACAAATTCCTGTATAGGAAGCCGCCGATGAGTTGATGTCTCAATAGACTTCTACTCGTTAAATCCGCGTCTTTATCTAAGGCAAGCTTGTAATAGTCTTCCGCCCCAGCATACTGACCGGTTATTTCACAAACGTAGGCGATTTCGCGAAGTTCATGGCCACTGATTTGTTCAGGATCCGGGAGGGGGCCTCTAGCAAGCGCTTGGGCGATGGCTGTGTATTTCTGAACTTTGGCTGCTTTGGCTTCGAGGTGGATGGCCGTGGGTCTTCCCGCGTCACGGCACTCCAGACTTCGCTGTATGGCTGAGCTTGCAGCAGCTAATTTCCCTTGGCACACCAGTGTGTCGCACAGCAAATAGTGATATTCAGGGTGCTTCGGGTCGAGCATCAGGACTTGTCGAATCACTTGTTCTGCTTCTTCAAAACGCTGCGCATTCATCAATGCTATGCAAATCAGTCGGTAGAGTTCCGCATCAGATGAATAGTGCTCCAAAATCGATCGATAATCTTTCAACACCGAGTGTGCCTGGTTCGATTGCAACAAGTCTTTCAATTCGTTGGCCGAAAGAAACGTGTTTGCGAGGGGTGTTGCGTCGCGTGGTAAAGCAGAAGGTTCCGCGAAACGTGGCCGCTCGGCAATCCATGGTTTGCGCTCCAACAGGAACCAGCCGATGAGCAAGCAAACGACCACCGGAGCAGCAATTGCTACGCTTAGTGCAGGAGTCGTCTTTCGTGACTCGCGCTGAATTTCGGTTAACCGTGCGACCAACTCCCTTGCATCCGCAGGGCGATCTTCGCGCTCAACGGATAGGCACTGCTGGGCCAGTTTGGCCCATTTTCGCTGGCGAACTGCAGCCAAACGCTGGAAAGCATCCCGCAAGTTTCCAGCCTGAGCATTCTGCAACAGAGTCGCATGACTCGAAGCTTGATAGGGAGCTACTCCCGTCAGCAATCGGCAGAGCACGCCACCTAAGGCGAAAACATCGCTACGTCGATCGACGCAATCGATTCTTCCCTGCGCCTGTTCTGGAGCCATATAGGCTAGAGTTCCACAAACACTACCAATCAAGGTAGTCTCGGAAGGTACCACGTTCGAGGTTTGGTTGTCGCATTCCGATATCGCTGGTGGCGCTGCTCCCGAATGCCCCTCCGGCAGGCTGAAATACTCAGACTCCAAACCATGTCCAGTATCGAGCTCCTTAGCCAAGCCCCAATCCATGATTTGCACTTCCCCAAAGGAGCCAACCATTATATTACTAGGCTTCAAGTCGCGATGGATAATTCCCTGTTCATGTGCAAAGGCCATCGCTTCGCACACTTTGCAAAATGTTTCCAGTGCGGCACGCAGCGACGGTGGAGAATCTGACTGGAGCCACTGTAACAGCGTCTGACCTTTGACAAGCTTCATGCTCACGAATGGTCGCTGATCGGCGAAACTTGAGAGTTCGTGAATGGGAACAATGCCTGGGTGTACTAATCGTGCGCAGAGTCGCGCCTCGCGTTCCAAGCGTGCCCGCATGTCCCGATTATCGCGAGAATCGAGCAGGAACTTGATGGCTGTTTCTCGCTGCAAGTGTTTGTCTTGCACCCGCCACACCACGGCTGCTCCGCCCCGCGCGATTTCCTCCAAGAACAGGTAACGAGGGTCTTCGATGGGAGGTGCGGCTCGACTCTCTTGCGACCACTGTTGCTCCAGCTCTCGCTGAATTTCCGTCAGTTCTGCCAGCACAACTTTGGCCGGAAGCCCCTGGATTCGAGGAAGCCAATCTTCAACCTGCGAGCGTTCCCCACGAATCCAAGACTCCTCGAATTCCCAGCATAATTCGTAAAGTTGACGTTGTTGTGGGATGGATAGTTGTTCAGCCTGTACCAGGATGCAGTTCCTTTTCCCAGATATCACGAATCAAATTGAGCATCCTCTGAACTGTTCTGCGAGTACGATTGAGCGTGAGTGCTATTTCGTCGTTAGTATATCCTTCAAACTTGAGGATAGCGACGCGTTCCAAGTGTGGGTCGTTGAGCGCGGCAATCAGCTCCAAGCAATTTTGCGACAGCTCCTGCACACTGGTTGCAGGCAGTTCCTCCAGGGACAACTGTTCGACACCGTGACTCCAATGCGCTCGTTTGGCAGCGGACTGATATTTGGCTCGGTGACTGATTTTACGGACTAGCATCGTCAGCATCAGATTCCAAAGGTCATGACGATCGGCTACCTCGGAATAGCTGCCGTTCTCGAGTTTTTGCCACAAGACATAGAAGGTACTCAGGGCCGCATCTTCTTCGTCATACGCAGCTTTGGGGATATTCGACATCCGCAGCCGCGCTTGGATCATCAAGTCACGAAAATAACGTGACCATAAGCGTTCTGCCGCTTCCGCATTTCCACTGCGAACTGCGGAGATCCAAGATGTAATAGAATCTTCCTTGTGCATGGCACTTTTTGTAGCAATGCTTCCATCGAAGGGTTAGGCAGCCGGGCAGACTTTGGCGGCAATCTACCTAGCAGATTACCGAGATTCCACCAGAATTATAAACCAATTTTCCTCTGCGGATGTCACCTTACTGCCCGTTTTGGGC
>JBGSTP010000215.1:0-36604 GCA_041736515.1 Pirellulaceae bacterium | reverse complement strand
ACGGCTCCTGTGGAAGTTGATGTACCAAGCCGGTTGGAAAGGTCTACGCAGCGTGCAAAAGCACAAGAGTCGGCTTAAACGCGGCGAGTTCTTCCCGCCATTCCTGTACCTTTCCATTATTAATAGCTGCAATCTCCGCTGCCAAGGATGTTGGGTCGATGTGACCGCCAAGCAAACCAAAATCGATATCGATGCGCTGCATCGCACGGTCAACGAGGCCAAGGCCATGGGCAATGCCTTTTTTGGAATCCTGGGCGGTGAACCATTTATGCATAAGGAACTGTTGAGTTTCCTCGAAGGTCAACCCGATGTCTATTTTCAAGTCTTCACCAATGGCCATTTTATTACTGACGAAGTGGCCAAACGCTTGCGAAAAATGGGCAATGTGACTCCACTCATTAGCGTTGAAGGCTCAGAGATCGTTAGCGATGAACGCCGTGGTAAGTTAGAGGTCCTTAGTCAAACAATGCAAGGCATCCAAAACTGCCTCAACAACAAAGTGCTCACTGGGGTATGTACCAGCGTTTGCAAGACCAATATCGATGATCTGCTCACCAATCAATGGGTCGATCGGCTGATCCAAATGGGCGTCCTGTATTGCTGGTTCCATGTCTATAGACCAATGGGTCCCGAACCAATGCCAGAATTGGCACTCGATCCGGACCAATTGCGGCGCGTTCGGCAATTCGTCGTCGACACTCGCGCCACCAAACCGATTATCGTGATCGACGCCTACCATGATGGCCAAGGTAAAGCGCTGTGTCCGGCAGTCACCGGCTTTACGCACCACGTCGGTCCCGCTGGCGACATTGAGCCCTGCCCCATTATTCAACTGGCAACCGAGAGCATCCATGACAAGCGATCGCTCAAAGATACGTTCAACAACAGTCAGTTCCTTCGCGATTTCCGCGAAATGACAGCCCAGCATACGCGAGGTTGTGTCGTTCTTGAGCGGCCCGATCTACTCATCGAGTTGGCCAAGAAGCACAACGCGCGCGACACAACGCAACGCAAAACAGTCCTGGCTGAATTGGAAGCCACGATTCCACGTCGTTCACAGTACGTACCTGGTACGGAAATCCCTGAACGCAGTTGGGCCGTGCGATTTGCCAAATGGATCGCCTTCAACGACTTTGGAACCTATGGAAAGTTCTTCAAAGCGGATGACTGGGTTGATCCTCAGCAATGTGAAGGTAGCATAGCCGAGCCAACGTCCAAAGCAGTTCACTTACCAGTGGTCACAGCGGATAAATAGTGCACCCCGATGACTTGCTTAAATTACTATCAGTGACAAAGCACTAGAGACTTGCCCACGAAAACTTCATCAGAAAATTTGCCGCGACTTCCAACGGTTTTCGAGCAAGTCATGCAGGCGGACAGGTTTAGGCTCCGCAAAGACTGGCTGCGCATGCATTCTCGCGATATTCCCAGTGCGGAACTGTTAGCGTCCTGGCAGACGCGCGCAGAAGCATCTGCCGAATTGCGACGCAAGCGGGCCGAGAGTCTCCCGCAGTTGCACTTCGATCCGGAGTTGCCGATTTCAGCTCACCGAGAGGAGATAGTCGATTTGATCCGCACTCGACAAACGATCGTCGTGTGTGGAGAAACTGGCTCGGGTAAGAGTACGCAACTTCCGAAACTCTGTTTGGAAGCAGGGCTCGGCGTAGGAGCGATGATCGGCCACACGCAGCCCCGTCGACTGGCGGCGCGCGCAGTTTCAAGTCGACTGGCGGAGGAATTATCCTCGCGCGTCGGCGAACGCGTCGGCTTTAAGATTCGCTTCACGGATGCGACGAAACCTGAGACGCTGGTCAAATTGATGACCGACGGAGTACTTCTAGCGGAGACACAAAGCGATCGTTTTCTAGATCAATACGATGCGCTCATTATCGACGAAGCCCACGAACGATCGCTCAATATCGATTTTCTGCTTGGCTTTTTGAGACAGCTGTCAGGTCGTCGGCCGGACCTCAAACTGATTATTACTTCAGCAACCATCGATCCTCAGAGATTCGCCGAACATTTTGCCGATGAACAAGGTCCCGCGCCGATCGTCGAAGTTTCAGGACGAACCTATCCCGTTGAAATGCGCTATCGCGCGACGGAGTCGTCCGATGACTCGTTCGTTTCTGACGAACTGCTGGTAGCCATCGCCGATGCAAGCGACGAGCTCATTGCAGAAGGTCCAGGGGACATTCTCGTTTTCCTGCCGACCGAGCGCGACATCCGCGAAACAGCCAAACACTTGCGAGGGCATTTTACGCGGACTGGTGGTAGTGTTGACATCCTGCCGCTCTACGCGAGGCTGAGCCAAGCCGAACAAAATAAGATATTTGCACCACACGGCGGTCGACGAATCGTACTATCAACCAATGTAGCTGAATCTTCATTGACCGTTCCAGGTATTCGCTATGTCATCGATACAGGTTTGGTGCGAATCGCGCGTTACGCGCCGCGTAGCAAAGTGCAACGCTTGCCTATCGAAGGTGTGTCGCAAGCCTCGGCCAACCAGCGTGCCGGCCGCTGCGGCCGCTTGGGTCCAGGCATCTGCATTCGATTATTCTCATCCGACGACTATGCGACACGCAGTCAATACACCACACCCGAGATTCGCCGTAGCGACTTGGCGAGTGTCTTGTTGCAGAGCAAGACTTTGCGTCTGGGATCGCTGGCAGAGTTTCCACTACTGGATCCGCCCAGCGCGGAATCTCTTCGCGATGCCGAGCGTACTTTGCGCGAGTTGGGCGCGATCGACCACAGCAACGAGTTGACGGCCATCGGTCGGCAACTGGGTCGACTACCCTGCGATCCTCGCGTGGGGCGGATGTTGCTGGAGGCTCACGAACGGAACTGCGTAGCCGAAGTGATCATTATTGCTGCAGCCCTCGAAACTCAGGATGTTCGCCAGCGACCCGCCGGACAACGTCCACAAGCCGATGAGGCACATGCGCAGTTTGCCGATCCACACAGCGATTTTCTGAGCTATCTGAGAATGTGGGATTTCTACGATCGACTGCGTAACGACCTTGGTCGCGCCCGCCTGCAGAAAGCGCTTACCCAAAAATTTCTCTCGCCCCAGGGGTTTCGAGAATGGGCCGATATTGTTCGGCAGTTGAAAGAGCTGCTGGCCACGGTAGGAATCAAAACGGGATCGCGCAAAACTCAGCTGCCACCCATCAATCGAGAACAGCTCCAAGAATTGGCGGATCAACGGCACCAGCGTGGCAAAGCGAATAGGCCCAATCATCGTGCAGATTCGGAACCAGCTGAGAAACTAAAACGCCCAGATGGCTATGCGGAAATCCATCAAAGCCTGTTGAGCGGTCTGCTCAGCGGAATAGCTCAACGCGGTGATACGCACGAATATAAAGCAGCGGGTGGATTGTCCATATCACTCTGGCCTGGATCGGGGCTGTTTAGCCGCAAGCCGAAATGGATCATGGCAGCCGAAATCGTAGAAACGTCCAAACGCTATGGCCGAACCGTGGCCGAAGTCGATGTGGAGTGGATCGAAAAAGCCGCCGAGGGACTGCTCAAGCACTCCTACAGCGACCCTCACTGGAGTAGCAAGACGGGCGCTGGCATGGTCTATCGCCGCAGCACACTCTACGGACTTGCGATCGTTACCGGTCAGCGCGTTTCCTTGGCGTCCGTGGATAGCGATGCAGCCCGCGACATGCTTATCGAACACGGATTGGTAGAGGGCGACTGGAATTGCCAGGAAGCTTTTTATCGGCACAACCAAGAGATGTTGGCAGATATGCATGAGCTGGTCCAACGAACTCGTTCGCGCGAGTACATACTCGATCGCTACCACCTGGCCGCATTCTATAGTGCGCGAGTACCCAATGAAGTAATTGACCTAGCGTCACTGAGAAGTTGGACACGCAAGCATGCAGGGCAACCAGCGGAGAAAGCCCTGTGGATGCAACCCCACGATCTGCTCGACCAAAAAGAACAACCGATTGCACTAGAAGAAGCTTTTCCTAATACGATCCAAGTGGGCGCAACCGAGTTTCCACTCGCCTACCATTTCGAGCCTGGACATGACGTGGATGGTGTGACGATTACAGTTCCGCAAGCAGCGTTGCGCCAGGTCAGCGACGAGGCGCTGGGTTGGTTAGTACCGGGGTTGCTGGAAGAAAAAATATTGCACTTGATCCGCGCTTTGCCAAAATCGCTGAGGACCAATTTCGTACCCGCACCCGATGTCGCTGGTAAACTCGCACAGCAACTAGCCCAGGTCGCTCATGATCAACCATTTTCGCAAGCGCTGTGCCAGGCCATGAGCGCGCATGCGGGCGAAAAAATTCTTCCTTCGCACTTTGAATGGGATAAAATTCCGGAGCACTTGAAGTTTGTAGTCCGCGTGGTTGATGACGAAGGGAAACTCGTCAAAAGCGGGCGCGATGTGGTGGAACTTCAAAACGAGCTAGCTCCACCCGACACGACCTCGGGTGCTACCAACTGCGGCCAGAGTAGCGACTGGTCGAATCGCGTGGTGACTCCCCTGGATTTCGATGAATTGCCCACGCAAGTGGCTATCCGCAGAGGTGGGCTGGTGGTTGCCGCCTTTCCCGCGTTGGTCGCGTTGGACGATCAAGTTGAGATGCGTTTGGCAGATACCGCTGCGGAGGCGGACCGACTGTCGCGCCACGGATGGACTCTGCTATTGGCGATCAAACACCATCGACTGTTGCGCAGTCAAGTCAGCCACCTACCCGAGTTTTCGCCCTGCTGCGTCAAGCTGGGACATCTATTGCCAAGCCGGGACCTCACATCGCAGCTGCAGGATTTGATCGTGCAGATAGCGTTGCTGGAGGATCAGCCTTTGATTCGCACCCGCGAAGAATTCGAAGCGCGCAATGCGCGCGCAGCGGGGCAGATATCCGTCGCAACTCAAGAGGTGGCGATCTGGCTGCCTAAGTTCGCAGAGGCCGTCCATCAAGTGCGTCTATTGACCGAGAAGCCACCCGAAATGTGGCGAGAAGTCTTCGAAAGCATTCGCCAACAGGTACAGTCGCTGGTGCGCCCCGGTTTCTTGACCCACACGCCGTGGAAGTGGCTCAGCGAATATCCCCGCTATTTGCACGCCATACGCCTACGCATCGACAAGCTCAAGAGTGGTGGCCTGCCGAAAGATCGAAAACTAGCGGAACCTATCCAAGCAGCCTGGACAGTTTACCAACGCCATTCGGCCAGTAGCAATCGAAACACACCCGAGGCAGCCGAGCGACTGGAGGAACTTCGCTGGATGATTGAAGAGCTCCGCGTATCGATTTTCGCTCAACAGCTCGGAACTAAAATTAGCGTTTCCCCCAAACGCGTCCAATCGCTGGCCGATGAACTAGGCTAGCCCTTTGCCTTCGATGTTTCGGCTGGCAAAAGCGCGACCAACACCCAATTGATTGACTTCAGCCAGGCTACTGCCATTTCAAACCACAGGTCGAATGAATTGAATCTTAATTCAAAAAATCCACTTCGGGATTGTCCGGCGAGCCCTAATTGTGTTTGTACTTTCGCTTCGCGAATCGCACAAAAAATGCCAGCGCTGGAGATGCAGCGCGATAGTCAGCAGGTTATCGAGCGCGTCGCTCAAGTTCTGTCGAGCTACCCTCGAGTTCGCATCGTGCAGCAACGGGCAGATTACTTGCATGCCACTTTCACGAGTAGGATATTTCGCTTTGTCGACGACACCGAATTCTATGCTGACCGCCAAACCAATTTGTTGCACTTTCGCTCCGCCTCGCGATTGGGCTATACCGATATGGGTGTAAACCGCAAACGCATGCAACAGCTGACTCAACGCCTCCAACAGGAGGGCATTGTCTGCAAGTCCACAGGCTAGTTCACCTACAATACTGGGACTAACCGCTGAGAAAAGGACTCATGGCCGCGGCGTGCGAAAGTTTGCGTATTCAACAGCGGTGATGATACCGTCTTTGTTAGCGTCGGCTCCGAGAGGTGTTACGATCATCTTGTCCCACTCATTGGCCGTCAATTGCCCATCACCGTTCAAATCGTACTTACCAATTTGTCGCTTGGCCCAATCCAGCGGGTCGGAAGCTTTGGCTGTGACGGCGGAAATCGGCGGCGATGGGCTGTTGTTTTCTAGGTAGGCGAGCAGCTCTTCTATGTTAATTGAACTGTTGCCATCCCGATCCGCCAAGGAAAAGTAGCCACCCCTGCCGAATCGGGCAGCATAGAATGCAGCAAACTCGCTCTGACTGAGCTCGGAATTTCGATCTTTGTCAAATTGAGCAAACATAGCTTTCGTCCAGTCAGGCTTCAATACCCGCAGGTCTTCTGCATGCAGGCGTTTGCTTATTTCCTCAGGCAAGCTCCAAAGTGCCTCGGTTCGAATGATTAAGGCCAGCCATTGTTGTGCAGTAGGATCCACAGAGAATTTCTCGCCTGAAGCTCCATCTACCTTTAGAGATGGCCACAATAACCCGACCATTTCTGCTCTCTCCTGGGTTGCGTACGGGTTTAAAAACAATGACTGCTGGACGAGCGCGTGTGTCAGCGGAGTCGTAGCATGAACGAGCGCTTCCAGCTCGGAACTCAACTGCGTGCCAACACCCAACTGTCTCACGAAAGCCAACAGCTCTACAGTCAAACAAGCTGTTGAAGCACCTTGGCGGGAAGTTATTACGTGAATCGGACTGCGAGTTGCAGTATCCAATATCCCAGGAGGTGGAGATGGCTTAAATGGCGAGCTCAATTCCGTAGCCGCCATTAGCTGTTCCTGGTTGGAGGCCAGGCTAGCCAGTCGGGCGCGCAGTACAGTGTGCAGGCTGTCGACTCCCTCCTCGCCTAACAACTCCGGCAAACTGCTGCGTAGACTGGCCAGTATTTGTACCGCCTGCACAACATATTGCAGCGGAGTCTTCGGGTCGCCGATGGCCGCGATCGCATGCGTACAAACACGGGCGACGTACTTGCTGCCTGGGGGTATCTGGTCGCTGAAAAGATTTCCGAGCCAGTAATCGTGTGTCAAATGCCGGCAATCGTCCAGAATGCTGAGCATACGATCTTCTAGAGCAGCAGAGATGGGGACAGGCTGAAACAACAGGAATTCCGTGACGATGTTTGCGGCCACTTTCAGCAACGGACTGGGCTCTTTGGCTTCGAAAACATTAGCTTGCAGCCAGTCGACTAGCTCCACTGGAGATGAATCGACCGGGTTAAATACTACGGATTGCAGAATTCGCTGACGCCACTGCATGTCTTGCGTGCTGTCTAGTTCGCGAACCAGCAGCGGATAGTACGAGTCTGTTTCTGTGGCTCGTCTCAGCAGTCGAAAAGCCTCTGTATCCAAGGCGGCACCACGACCGCTGCCGCCTGTTGGCTTCAATCGCATTTCGCCGTTGAGCCTGGGCAAGTTGCGTAGTACAGTCTCGGAGATGATTTGCCGTGTTTCGGGCACGATGAGGGCATTGATTGCCAAGAACGCGTTGTTAAGTGTCTCGGGGCTACGTTCGTGCGTTAGCACATCGAGCCACTGGGCTAAAGTCTTACCCTCAAATAATAATTCGGACTTGGTCGGATGTTTTGAGCGTTCTGCAAAATCGCGCAAGAGCTGCAATTTGCTCTCTAGCGCGATCAACGTGGGGTGGCCCTTGCCAACTTTAGTCTTCAATTCTTGAGCTTTGATTTCCAGCTCCAATATCTCGCGTTCGATGCTGTGCGACTCGGCGAGTGGCCAAGATTCCCGATCCGCTTCGCTTGCCGGTGCAGGTGACGACGTAGTGGGTTCGCGTCTGACTCGGGCGATCGTAGTTTTGCCTTTTTGGATCGTGAACTGCTGGTCGTCGAACTGCAGCGAGTCGCTGCCTTCGGCAATTTCGATTTGATACTTGCCCGCATACAGACGCGTGCTGGTCGCGCCGGGTTCGATTTTCAATTGCTGATAATACTCGCCGTTCTTGAGCAAGCTCACGGAAACGCTAGCAACGTCGGATTCGATTACCAATTGGCCCTTTTGCAATTCGAGCGTGAACAAAATACCAGCCAACATCAGTGGTAGAAAAGCGACCAGCGTAAGCCATGGGTATCGATATTTACCATCGTTGCGGGATGCTGCTGCGACCGCATCGGCCGGCTGTGGCAAGAGCGGCGAAGTGTTGGGGATTTTGTCTAGAATCTCCTCAGGTTGCTCGATTAGTTTTGCGCATGCATGGCTGATTAGACCGATTAAATCCGCCCCGTGGGTAAATGCACTCAATTGTTCCGCTACGTGAGCTGCACTGGCGGGACGATCATCCGGGGCTCGCGACAGCAGGGATTTCAACAGTGCAACCAGCTCCGCGGGTGCGTCGGGGCGAAGCCCTTCCAGGCTCGGTGCTTCATGGTTGGCTAACAATCTTAGTTTGGCAAGCGGTGAAAGACTCGGCGTTACAGCCAAGGGTGGATGGCCGCACAGCAGCCGAAACAAAGTTGCGCCCAGAGAATACAAATCCGCACGGTAATCTACCGCGTCCGCTCGCTCGGCTTGCTCGGGGGCCATGTAATCGAGTGTTCCCATCAATTGGCCGACCGTTGTTAACTCGGCAGAGCTCTCCTCCCAAAGACTGTGCTGAGCCAATCCGAAATCCAGGATTTTCACCTGTCCGGTCGCGCTGAGCATCATGTTGGAAGGTTTGACATCGCGGTGCACAACGCCAATGGAATGAGCGTACGATAACCCCAGCGCGACTGTACGCAGAATTTCGCACGCATCAGCGATTGCCAGCTTGCCGAGTAAGCGAGCGACGCGGCTGAGGTCGAGACCATCGATGAATTCCATCACTAAGTAGTGCGTACCTTCGTGCAGCCCGGCATCCGTTGAATTGACGATAGCAGGGTGCTGTAGTTCACCAGCAGCACGAATTTCGCGCTGGAATCGAGCAGCGAAATGATCGCCAGAGATTGCCTGAGCAGGCAGCAACTTGATGGCTACCTGTTTTCCGAGTTGACGATGTCGAGCGAGAAAAACAGAACCCATGCCGCCGCGACCAAGCGGACGTAGAATTTCGTAAGCACCAATCTCGGGCGTCATCCAGTCCTGCCTCGAACCCATCGATTCACCAAGAGCAAGGGAACTGTCGATCAAACGCCGGGCCCGTGAAAGGACAGAGTGCATCCCTGGATCCTCATACAACCCGGCGTGCTGCGGCAGATGGATGGGGCGCAGGTGCTCGAGCAGCGTGTCGGGATCACTCTCCAGTTCAACGACCGTTTTCTCGCAATCCAAACACTCCGACAAATGCGATTCGATTGCGTCCAAGAATTCAGGTTCGGACCATCCAGCTAAATAATCCTTCAATTTTTCTCGTGGCGGGCAGCTCGTCGTGTTCATGGGTGACCTCTCGGAGTATGTTCAATGGTAGCCTAAGCAATCATTGAAGTGGAAAACGGTCGCTACTAATTTAATGAACGATTGAGGTGTGACAGTCATGGCGACACACGCGGATTCCGACGCAACCCGAGCCAGTCTACTGTTTCGCGCCAAGCAGCGCGAATCGCGAGCTTGGCACGAATTGGTCGAGTTGTATGGGCCTTTAATCGCCCATTGGTGCCAACGTTGTGGACTCGACTGCCATGCATCCGCGGACTGTGTTCAGCAGACGTTTGCGGCAGTTCTAAAATCATTGAGCAGCTACGAAGCGCAAAAGACGTCGGGAGCTTTTCGCAGTTGGTTATGGACGATAGCGTCCAACAAAATCCGGGATCACATTCGCAGCCATCGACGCCAGGCACCGGCTGCTGGTGGGAGTACGGCTCTACGCGCTCTCCAGATGTTGCCCGCGGACGATGGTCTCGCAGATGGGAGCACGGCCGATTCTGCAAGCAATACCGATCCTAGCGAGTCGGAACAGCTTACTGCTCTCTTGACTCGGGCCCTGGAGCAAATTCGCGAAGAATTTGAACAGCGTACGTGGCAGATTTTCCAGCGTTCCGTGGTCGATCAAATTCCTACCGGATTGGTTGCAGAAGAATTTTCAATATCTTCGGCGACAGTTCGGCAAGTTCGCAGCCGTATTTTACGAAGACTTAGGCAGCAACTGGGCGATATCGAGCCCTGAAGCCTGATCTAGTCTGGATTGGGCTGCGGGTTACAATCTAGGACGATCTGCGAGATAGCTTTGGACAACAATTGGAAAAAACTATGGTGAAATCGGCAAGCAAATTGAATGGTTCCGACAGCGTCATTACCGCTGACGGCGAGCCGCTCGACTTGCGCAATCGTTATCTGGCTGCCGCACTGGCTTGGCTCATTCCAGGAGCTGGGCACTATTATCAGCGTCGCTATTTCAAGTCGGCAGTGTTCTCGATTTGTATCTTCAGCAGTTTCGTACTCGGCATGTTTATGGCCGGCGGTCGCTGCGTCTATGCATCGTGGAACGAAACGGAGAAGCGTTGGCAGTATGTCCTCCAAGCTGGCATCGGTTTGCCTGCCATGCCGGCAGCAATTCAGGCTTGGCGCGCCCGCAGCGGAGAGCGCCCACTGTGGAGCGAAAGTTTTATGACGGCGCCGCAATCGACGCGAGACTTGGACGATTGGAATGCTAACACCGCATCCGGCTTTGATATGGGGACGCTGTATACCATGGTCGCTGGGTTGCTGAATATCTTGGTTGTCTTCGACGCGTATGCCGGACCACTTCCGCCGCCCACACCCAAGAAGAAACAACGCGACAAACAAAGTCCCGTCAACGATCCAGCTTCCCCGCCCGGGCCAGATCAGTAGCAAAAGGAAAATCTATGGTAGTTAGTATGTCGATTGGGTACCTAGTACTGTACCTACCACTGCTTGCCGCAGTTTCGATGGTCATCGGTGCCACGCGGCATGAAAAAACTGCTCTGATCTTGGACCAAGTCGTGCGCACGGCGGTTTGGATCACTTCCTTCATGCTAGGTATTTACGTAGTGTTGCAGCTCGTTTCATGGTTCGTCTAATGCTGGCGGTTTGATTTTGGCGTCTCGTTAATATTTTCGCCACGGGCCATGGCAGGCTGTTTCTACAAATGAGCGTAGACGCTTATTTGCAGCGCCACCATTGAGCTAATGGCAGCTGCATCTTTTGGGCAATTGGCTCGATTTCAGCTCTGAATCGCTGGGCATCGACGGGGTAGCCTGCCGTCGGTCTTAGTCCACTTACATGCTGTGACCAGAAGGCGTTCAGCGGCTCCATCAACCGCTCGCGCAAATATTTGGCCAGCATCGAAGCCAGCGCCGTCGGCGGGAAGCGATCTCCACCAACCGAAAAGTGAATTTGGAGCTTTTGGGCTCCGCTGTTTTGGTAGCTGGAGCGAGCATTGCTGATTGCCGTCTCCACAAACCACTCGTCGGGCATGGCTCTCAAAAGTTGTGGCAGGTAATTCTTCCGTCCGCCCTGCCGATCGCAGAAGATTTCGATCGGAGCATCGCATTGTTGAGCAAGCTGTACAACCAGTTCCAGCGTTGTCGACGAGAGAATTTCGGCCTTAGAGCCGGACTGGTGAACTGCCGCGTTAAAGCGTGGTTCGGTGATAACTGCTGCTTGAAATCCGATCAACTCAATACGATTGGCAGCCAGCGAGGCGCTAGCGAGCGCCGCCAATCGCCGTACTTCTTCCATGGGCAAAGTCTTTGGAACGGGAAGCGACTCGTACCCGGAATACCACAACAAGTTCTTCAGTTCTGCGGCGGTATGCTCTCGGCCTACGCGCTGCAGCACTTCGCCCAGCGTTTGGCAGGGCACGTCGCGCATGAAAAGCAGAGCTAGCAAACCGGCTTCCAAAGTGGCTAGCCCGCTCGACGACTGATAAAGTTGTTTGGAATCACCCAAGGGGACAAGTGCGCAGCCAAGCATCCAGTTGCGTGGGCAAAAATCTGGGCTCAGCGCCCTCGAGAGGCTGTCCTCAGTGGCGGATTCGTCGGTTTTCCAGAGCGTAGCCGCGACCACCAGCGGCCCCAGGTTGGGGCCATATCCGGCTTCGTCCACACCGATAAAGTACTTCATGCTCACTGTTTTTTCTTCTCATTCCAGGTGTCGTTTTGGTGGCGTCTACCGCCAAATCAGCTCATAATGTCTCAGTCCGACCATACGCACGATGAACGGCGTTGCCCTAACCCTAGTTTGAGCTATTTTGCGCCTCGCCAACCCTGTCCGCGAAACTGCAATACAATCATGAGTTGTTTTACCCGATTCGTCGCATCGCATCAGTTCAATCTATGCATTGCATTGCTTTGCCTTGTCGGGGCACAGGCTAGCGCAGAAGCGCAGCCGCAAGCCCCGAGCGGAGTCGTAATTCAGAATGCAGAGGAGGAAGCCAAGGCAGCGGCGCAACCGAGTGCAGAGCCAACTAGAGCGAGCCCGACCGATAAGCCGGAGTCGAAGAAGCCGGGTAGCCCCCCCGGCACAGCTGCCAAGCCAGCCGAGGGCGCAGCAGCCCCCGCCAGCGAAGAATTGAAAAATGTTCAGCGGACCTCCGAGCCGCCAGAGCCACCGAATCCCGACGAACTGCGGGTTGGACTGGATGAGCAGGGACGCATCAAATTTCAATTCCGCAATCAACCTTGGCCCGACGTGCTACGTTGGTTAGCCAAAGTTTCGAGTTTGTCGCTGGATTGGCAAGAGCTTCCCGGCGATTACATTAACCTCGCCACGCAGCGTCCGTACAGCTTGGACGAAGCGACCGACATGATCAATCGCGCGCTGCTGGTCCGCGGCTTTACACTGCTTGAAAACGAGGGCGTGCTGACAGTGGCAAAAATCGCCGGTGTCAATCCATCGATGGTACCGCGCGTTGCACCTGAACAGCTTGTAGATTTGCCACCCCATAAATTCGTCCGCACCTCGTTCATCTTGACCTCGCTGATAGCTGAAGAGGTGCACGAGGAGTTTTCGTCGATGATTAGCTCCAATGGAAAGCTGGTCCCTCTCGCAGCTACCAATCGCATCGAAGCCATGGATGCTGTTGCTAACTTGAGAGACATCCACGAAATTCTCCAACAGGAACAATCCGCAGCCGCACTGGAGAACTTGGCGCGCGAGTTCGTGTTGGAAAACGCCCGAGCCTCGCTCGTCAAACAACAGTTAGAATCATTCTTAGGGTTGGGTAGCGGTGGCGCGGGCGGTGGCTCGATGGATGCCAATGCGATGAGGATGATGCAGCAGCAAATGCAGCAGCAAATGCAGCAGCAGATGCAACAAATGCAGCAGCAAATGCAACAGCAGGCGGGTCGTAGCACAGGAGCCACCAAGAGCCCCACCAAGAAACGTCCCGAAGACGTGTATATCGTTGCCAACGATCGCAATAACAGTGTTATCGTCCATGCGCAACCGGATAAGATGGCCATTATCGCTGCATTTATCGCGCGAGTGGATATCCCGAATGCCAACTCAGCCGACTACCAACGCATGCAGACACGGATGAAGGTTTATCGACTGGCCTCCTTGAGCCCCTCGGAATTGGTTGCATCGCTGACGGCCATGGATGTACTGGAGCCCATGACGCAGTTGCGGGTGGACGATGCAAACAACGCCATCATTGCGTATGCATCCATTGCAGACCAGTATTTGATTCAATCAGTCATCGATCGTCTCGACGGATCGGAACGAGCGTTTGAGGTCATACAGCTTCGCCGCTTGGACGCCGAGTCGGTAGCCGGTAGTATCAAGTTTCTGATGGGAGCGGAGGAGGAAGATGCCAACAAGACGAGTCGTCGATCCTACGACTACTATGACTACGGCTATAGCTACGGTCGCAGTAGTCGCGAACCCAAGAAGACCGACAAAATGCGAGTTGGAGCCAATGTGCAAGACAACCAAGTGCTACTGTGGGCCAATTCGACGGAGATGGAGGAAGTACAAAATCTTCTGAAGAAGCTCGGAGAGATTCCGCCCGATGGAGGACGCCAGAGTACAGTCCGCGTGATCGATGCGTCGCGGCAGCTGGAGACTTATGAATACCTTCGTCAATTGAAAGAGCAATGGGACCGCGTCTCGCCAAATCCGCTGATCATTCCCGATGCCACCGAGTTCCAGCCGGCAGATTCGAAAGTCAGTCCCAAAGCAGAGACGGAGCCGGTAGCTCCAGAAGCAGAACAAAAACCTGACGAGTCACCTCCACGGCCAGCGGAGAATAGCGTCGACAAACTGACGAAGCGAGGCTCGTAGCTATTGTGGCTCGGTTGTCCCAACCGAATTAGCAATAATATAACTCTGTAGCTCGATTGTCCCGACTGAACTCGGTAGTGTTCTCGGAAAAAAGCAGTCCGACTGCTTACCAAAACTCAGAAACGTGAAAATTCGTCTGGCTCAAAATCATGGATTCGATCATTTGGCAAGCTTGGGATGATGGTGACGGAGGCGTCTTGTTTGCGCCAGCCAATCGCTGCGTTGAATTGCAATCGCAAGGCTTGTTGTCCGATGAGGCAGTGCTCCTGCATGAAGTCGCAGCGCGGACTGGCGAGGAGGCGATGAAGCTGCACTATGAAAAAATGGGATTTGAGCCTTATCAGCCGGTTGGAGCGCCGCAACCCTGCCCCCGCGGCTGCGGCGGCAGTTTCTATCCCGAGGGCTACGGTGATTGCCCGAATTGTGGAAATGTGGGCTGAACCTGCAACAGCCCATTGCGAATTCAAATGTGCGACTACGATGCCCAAACAATAGGCAACGTGGATATTTTCTGAACAAAGCTTGTTCAAGCGTTTATCGACAGTGGGCGGAAGCACGGGACGTTCGAATGCCGCTATCGTTCGATTAGTGATAGCGAGAATTGGTTCGAGGGCTCGCAATTGCAACCGCTTAACCAACGATTCGGAAGGTCCGTTACAAGATACAACGCCCAGATGAGCAGCCCGCAAATCCGAGAGTTCAGCCCGCTAAACAAAGCTTGTCGGCAAGTGATGAAGGACACCGTCGAAGAAATGGAACTATCGGCTCGAGCCGACGACAAAATCCTTTGGGTTGCTCGCACCATCGCAGATGTCGCTGTTGATGACGACATCTCCATCGAACACCTTCATGAAGCCGTCAACTATCGCATGCTTGATCGGCAGATCTGGACTTGATGCGGCGCAGGTTCAGGTCCAACTGGAATCCTTCGCAAATTGAACCAGTTTCTGGGAGCAGGTTCGAGACTATCGAAAGAATTCGAAGTGAGATTTGTTCCCTACTGCTGTGCACCCACAGATCCAGCCAACCGACCTTTCATGACTGGAACTTCAATTATTCGCGGAGCGAGCCGGGTTGACGGCTCAAGCGGTGAAGGTGGAGGCAACTCAGCTTCCTTATACCCGACTGCCTGCACTTGCACATTAGCTGCGGACATTACGAGAACTTGTTCGACTGCCAGCAAAACCACCTTACTATTGCCGATCCCGCAACAGCCATTCTGAAGATCACGCACGCTGAGTTTACAAGGCACTGGTCCGGGCACCTGCTTTTGGCGAATCGACGTTGCCCGCGATCCGAAGTTAGATTAATTGTGCATTAAGATCTTGTGTAGGCAGGTCAGCTTGGTTTTGCGAGCGTATCGAAAGCCATACACTAACGTGACGTTAATGTCTCATTCAAAATCCTCGCAGTGGTACAAGTGGTTGAGTCTAGGCATGGAGCAGCGCAGTGCGTGAAGTGATCTCGGACCTCGATCCGTGTAAAAGAGTGGAAGCAATAGATCGTATCTGCGACGCATTTGAAGCTGAGTGGCAGAGTGGCAAGACCCCCGACTTGGCAACTTTCTTGGGGCAGCTACCTAATTCGGAATCGCAGGAGCAGTTGTTTTACGAGCTGCTCATTCTCGAGGTTGCCTATCGCTCAAGCAGGGAACAAGCAGTTCCATGGCCAGAATACGAACAACGCTTTCCCAACTTCCTCCAGCAGATCGAAATCGTCGCCAAGCAGCATGCGGAGCAAAAGCGTCTGGTCGAAACAACTCGCATGGTCCAGGGGGGCTCGAGTGATACACCGGATGCGACCATCGCTACGCCAACGTCCTCATCATCGCGCGGTGCCTCTGATTTACCGTCAAAGATTGGTTCTTACGTAATTTTGAACAAAATCGCCGAACACGGTCAGGGTGTAGTCTACCGTGCCAATCATCCCACCTTGCACCGTCAAGCGGTCATCAAGGTGAGCAATGCCCAGATGGAGTCCGCACATCCGCAGGGACTCGAAGACGAAGCGACGGTCTTGGCGAAACTAAATCATCCCAATGTTGCGACTGTGTACGACCTGCAAACCGACTCTACTGGTCGACGATACATCGTCATGGAGTACATCGAAGGTCGCAATTTAGCTGACTTGATGAAAGAAAGACAGTTTAGTCATGACGAGGCCGTGAAGCTGTTGGTTCCAATATGTCGCGGGTTGCAACATGCTCACGAGCTTGGCATCTTGCACCTCGACCTCAAGCCAGCCAACATTGTCGTACGAGCGAGTGACAAGGTCCCCAAGATCATTGATTTCGGCCTCGCCCAATTGCGGTCGGCGTATGGTGAGAGTTCCGCTTCCAACTATGGTGGCACGCTCAAGTACATGGCACCCGAGCAAGCACAACAGATGCTCGATGTGAAAACCAAGGGTCGTTCGGAAATCGAGCTGGATGTTCGAGCAGACATCTTCGCACTAGGATGTATATTTTTTGAGATGGCGGGTGGGGAATCTTTCCGACCGACGACTGCACTGAAGATTGAACAGGTATTGTCAGAGTCCGTCGACCGCTTCAGCCATTCGAAGCTTCCAACGAAAGTCGAATCACTGTGTAGGCATGCGCTCGCTGCCAACCCCGCCGCGCGTTTGAGATCGGCTGAAGACTTTGCACAAAGGTTACAAGAACTCGATGGAAGACTAGCTTCTGTGGGGGCAAACCGTTTTAGCGTAAGTCTCTCAGGATGCGGTTTGACTTTGGTCATCATGGCATCGCTTTTGATGATGATCAGCTATCGATGGGATTCCGCTCGACACTGGTTTAGGGACACAATGCAACAAGGCGCGGGAAGCGCGGATTGGAAAGTAGCGGCCAACGGTCCGTCACCAGTAAGACCTGATGCCGTGGTGGCGGTTCCATCGAATGAAGCTGTAGAGATCGAGCGCTTTGACGTATTGGTCAGTCGCAACAAAACAGCGTTTGAGCCCATTGCACAGATGGTTCCGTTGCAGACGGGAGATCACATTAGGTTTTCCATTCAGCTTAGCAAGCCTGCCCACATGCGGTTATTCTGGATTGATGTCGAAGGCAATCCTGAAGAGTTGTATCCGCTTGATCCGGAAATTGGGGATCGAGGCAGTGAAGCGGTTGCATCGTTTGAGAGTCCCGAGCAACTCGATCGGGGTTGGCCGTTGAATGGACCTGAGGGTATTGAAGCGGCGGTTTTGCTGGTCAATCAAACCCCAATCGTTTCCGTCCCCGCTAACAGTTTAAAAATTTCGCCAAATGCAAAGGACAGTCGACCGCCACTGCTTCTGGCAAGGTACCAGGCAGCAAGAAGCTTAACTGCCATTCGCGAAGATGTTGGCCAGTCACCGAATCAAACTAGAAGTCTGGGGCATGAGACCGAGCAGGTCAATGATCCCGTGTTGAAGTTGTTGGAAACGCTGAAGCAACAGACTGATATCATTCGCGCGGTTGCGGTACTACACCAGAACACAAGTGAATAAAAAGTCGGCTCGTCGAATTCATTGGCAGTTCGCCATCTGAAACTCGTTTGTAGGAGAGGCCATTCGATGCGAACCATTCCTCCGCTACTAGCTGTCATCGCGCTTACTGCATTGGTTGGAGCGGCTCAGGAACCGCAGTCGTTAACGGCACCGATCGACTCAGCCCTGCAGACGTCATTTGAAGATGACTTCTTGCAAGACACTAGAGCGGACTACACTATTCGCGGCGAGGTTGCATGGAGACCTGGAAGGTTGACGATTTCTGAAGGAGCGTCGATTGAATGGCCTATCAATGGCGGAGAGAGGGCGAAAGTTGAATTGCGATTGGCTGAGGCTTGGCCACCCTCGACAGACAAACCAGCCGAAGTGCGACTATGGTTTCTGCTAAACGGGGCTACCAACTGCTACGTCCGGCTTAAGCGTGGGGCGAGCGACGATGCGGGCCAAACTGCCACCATTGCGTTGGTGGACACAGGGGAGAAGGATGGGCAGCCGATTGAGCAGGTTGTTCGAGAGAGGCCACTTTCAGAAATGCTCAATAGGCTTACCATCGAATATCGTCGGGGCCTAGTCACTCTAGGCGACGGTGACGCGGCAGTTTTTATGGCGCACATTAGCAACGAAAGGGCAAATGTAGTCGGCTGCCGGCTGGAGGCGACTGCGTCCTCATCAAACTTAACCGAGATTGAAGTGGGGGCCAACAACCAACCGACCACTCTTTCCGAGAGTCAACAGAGAGTATTGGCAGAAGCATCCGATGCGAATCGGAAAATGAACTCACTGAAAGAAGAAAAAAAGTTTAAGGAAGCCGCGTTGATCGGCGAGCATGTTCTAAGCATGCGTAAGTCCGTGCTCGGGGAACTGCACCCACTTTACGCTAACAGCCTGAGCAGCGTTGCGAGCATTTATCATAGTATGGGCGATCTCGTCCGTGCGGAATCGCTCCTCAGGCAGGAGCTCGTGATCATGGAGAACCTGCTCGGTGAGTGGCACCCCTTCTACGCCGCCAGACTTATACGACTTGCCGTACTTTGTAACGACAAGGGTGACTACACCGGCGCGATAATGCTTTGCACTAAGGCATCTGAAATTCAGCGGTCTGTGCTGGGTGAACAACATCGCGATTACGCCAACAGTCTGAGCAACCTCAGTTTTTTGTATGAATTGACTGGTGATTTCGCTCTTGCAGAGCAGCAGCTCTTGCAGGAGTTGGACGTTCTCAAATCGGTGGTCGGCGATCAGCATTCCGACTACGCGGAAGCCCTGCACAAACTCGCGAATGTCTATGCAAGTACAAATAGTTTCGCTCGTGCAGAGCATTTGTACCGACAGGCAATGGAGATCGTGAAATCTGAAAAAGGCGAAGAGAATTCTGACTACGCTGACACTCTAGGCGACCTGGCGATTCTCTACACTAAAATGGCCGACTACAACCTAGCGGAAACGTTGTTACAGGATTCACTGGAGATCGAAAAGGCCGTGCTGGGCGAAGCACACGCCTCGTATGCAGTCAGCCTGAACAATCTTGCCCTTCTCTATTTCGAGATGGCCGATTACGCAAAAGCAGAGCCGCTTGTTCGGAAGGCGCTTTCGGTGATGGGTGAAAAGCATCGCTTCTACGATGAAGGCCTTAATAACCTTGCGTGCGTGTATCACCGCATGGGCGACTTCGCTCGCGCGGAGCCGCTATATTGGCAAGCCATTGAGATTAGAAAATCGATGTTGGGAGAAAAGCATCCACGCTATGGCCTCCTTCTTAATAACCTCGCCTACGTATATAGGGACATTGGTAATTATGTCAGGGCGGAGCAGTTGCTTCGGGAGTCGTCGGAAATAATTAAGAATGCGCTTGGCGAACAGCATCTGGACTACGCCGCCTGTATCGGAAATTTGGCCTTGCTTTACGAGGAAATGGGAGAATTTTCGCAAGCGGAGCCACTGCACAATGCGGCGAACAACATTATGAGAATTGTGCTCGGCGAACAGCATCCTGATCATGCAGTCAGTCTGTTCGACGTCGCCAGGATGTGCGAGAGCAAGGAAGATCGCGTCCAGGCGGCGCTGCTGCACATACAGGGTAATGCATGCCTTTCCGTTGCTGCTTCGAATACCATATCCACACTCTCTGAGGCTCGAGCTCGAGCCTGGATACGGAAGTATCGCCCGCGCGCGGACCGTGTATTGTCAAGCCTCAAGCGACTTGAAAAATTCGAAGCGCCTGACGCATACGCCGCTGTTTGGCAAACAAAGCTCATGATCAGCCGATTGCGTGTCGGTCAGGACCCGCCGCAGGATTCTTCACCGGAAGCCCTGAAAATCTTTGCTCAGCTTCGCGATGCTCGCCTGAATTTGGCAAAACTTGTGTCGGCGACTCCGGAACCGGAACAGGCGGCTCAGTACCGTCAGGCAATGGCGGCCGCAAGCGACAAGAAAGAGGATCTTGAGAAACAGCTGGCCAGCCTAAATCCTGCTTCACGTCGCGAACTGGCGATCCGCGACGCGACGGTTGACAACCTGCTGCAGCACTTGCCGGAGGGCGTAGCGGTCATCGACTTTGTACGCCGAGATGACTGGGACTTTGTGGAAGAACCGGTCACTTGGAAGAAAGAGGACGGGAAATTCGAGACTCGACTGGTCAAGAAGGAAAAGGCCACTCCTGTCTATGATGCGTTCGTGCTACGAGCCGATCGCCGCAGTGAGCCATGCCCGGCACGCTGGCTCCGTCTGGGGCCCGCAGAATCGATTGACAGGGCCGTTCAAAGTTGGCGACAGCAACTTACTGGTGAAGCAACCATGCGGCCACTTGGAACCGATTCCGATCCGACAGTCGCACAGCCAGGACCTGCGTTGAGGACATTGATTTGGGACAAATTGGAACCAGAACTGATGGGTTGCAGAACGGTTGTCTTGCTTCCCGATGGTGCATTACACCGCTTGCCATGGGCGGCGTTGCCGGGACGTAATCCCGAACAATTCCTTATTCATGATTATGCCTTAGCGACGGCATCTTCCGGGCAGCAGCTTTTCGGATTGCTGTCCGCTCCCGCGATCGAAACGCAACGGCGTCTGCTTGTCGCTGGTGGAATCGAGTATGACGAACGCCCAACGCCTGTCGTAGCCGCTTCGGAAGAAGCTCTCTTTGCCGTCCACAGTCGCACACTGGACGTCTCTGACGATGTACGGCGATGGTCGTTCCTCAATGGTGCCGCTGCAGAACTTACGGCCCTGACGGAACTTTGGGGCGACCGAGGACCTGTGCTGCGACTCGAGGGACTCGAAGCCGCAGAAAAAACACTGGCGGACCGGCTGCCGGATTATCGTTATGCTCATCTGGCAACTCACGGGTTCTTTGACACCAAGGGCGAAGTCTACCCAGTCAACTTGCGAGAGCAGTCGCTCATTGAATCCCAAATAAGCGGATCGGGTCGTGGGTCCAGCATGGCGGCTCGCAATCCTTTGCTGATGACTGGCATTGTGATGGCTGGAGCCAACGTAACACCCGAAAAAGATTCACTTGGACTTCCGGTTGGCGGAGATGGGATTTTGACGGCCGAAGAAATCCATGGCCTTCGTCTTTCCAATACGGAATTGGTCACATTAAGTGCTTGCGAAACTGGCCTGGGCGATGTCGCTCTTGGGGAAGGGGTCATGGGGCTAACTCGAGTTCTCCATCAGGCCGGAGTCCGTACGGTCATGGCCAGTCTTTGGAAGGTCGATGACGCAGCCACGCTTAGCCTGATGACAGAGTTCTACCGGAATTTATGGGAAAAGCAGATGGACAAAATCGATGCGCTGCGTGAAGCCCAGCTGAGCATGTTGCGAGGCTATGATCCAAAGTCTGGCAAACTTCAGCGGGGTCTGGATTCTAAGTCCGGCCAAGTAAACCTCAACAAGAAAACCTCCAGCGGCGCAAGTACGTCCCAGCGACTCGACCCACGCTTCTGGGCCGCTTTCCAACTCAGCGGCGACTGGCGATGATTGGAAAGGTGCTGGCAATGTGCGATGCAGGGGAGCCTTTCATATAACCTCACCGGTCGCCAGATTTGGCAGATCGGCGAGGCGGGAGTCTTGTTTGGTAACCTGCCTGACGCTGCACGCGGCCGCGGCCAACATCAGGTCAGTCCTGGCGCCAAAGAATAAGCGCCGAGGGCTGATATTCTCTTTAGCAGCCCGGCGCGAGCTGCGCTCGAGATGCACCAAGCCGAAGCGAGCAGCACCGCATAGCGGGTTGGGGTTGCATTATTCGGGCTGAGTGTGGTTTTTTGGCGAACTTCGGCGGTTGCGTGTTCTGGTGATGGTTGACCAGTACGTTAAGATATGCGTGGTGCGCAAATTATCTAACGGATGGATGTCAACGGCATGACGAATCGTCGCGCTGTTCTCAAAGTCAAACGCGAAGCGGTTCCTTCGCAGTTAACACTGGCCGATGCCGTCGGCCAAGTGTCGGCTACCGGTGCGCTGCGATCGGCCATCGCTGCCGTGCATCGAGATCGAAGAGTATCCATCGAAGGACTGTGGCTAGGAGCTCTAGCGCCCACCTTGGCGGGTTGGTTGCACAGCGAACCAAGACCCATGTTGATTGTGTTGCCGCAAGTTGCCGAGGCGGAGGCGGTCGCGGCCGAGATTGGCGAATTGACAGGCCGCGAAATAGACGTCTTTCCACCCGGCAGCGAGGAAACCGAGCTCGAGTCGCTCGCGCATCAGGAGACGGCCCAGCGACTGCATGTGCTCAGCCGACTGTACAAATTTAATACTGAGTCGCCGAGTTCGTCAGCGCCGCCCATTCTGACGACTACCCTGCCGGCCCTGCTGCACAGTGTGCCCTGCCCCGATACTTTGGAAGGTGATAAACAGGTTCTGGTCGCGGGTAAACGCGTCGACTTGGGAGCCCTTAAGAAGTGGCTGCTGCAGGCCGGTTACCATGCGACCAGCTCGGTGCAGTTGCCTGGGGAGTTCGCTGTACGCGGGGGCATTCTGGATATTTTTCCGCCCGATGAAGCTTTGCCAATACGCGTGGAACTTTTTGATGACGAGATCGAGTCGTTACGATCGTTTGATGCGGTTTCGCAGCGAAGTATAGAAAAACGAACGCAACTCCAACTGCTGGCCGTGCAGGGTTCGGTCGCCCAGGATGGATCGTTGTTTGATTATCTGCCCGAGGAAACGCTGGTCGTCGTATTCGAACAGCGAGCGGTAGCGTCTGCGGCTGAGATGTTCCTGCAGCGAGTTCCCTTTCCAGAACGATTTGTTGCACCTGATAGCCTGTGGAAGCGAATACTGGAGCGTCAGACGCTGTTCGCCTCGCAGTTGCCCGAAGAGGGGTATCTGGGAGAGTTGCTGCGAATGCCGCTGGGCAATGTCGAACGCATCGGCGGCGACCTGGAAAAGCTGGCACAGGATATCGATTTGCATGTCGGCGGCCGCTCCGTCGTGGTCGTAGCGATGAACGAAGGTGAACACGAGCGTTTGCGGGATTTATTGAGCTCGGCGATAGCCACCCAGCAGGATCGGCTGACGATCGTGGTGAGTCAATTGCAGAGCGGATTTGAGGTTCTGCCCGACGGGATGTTTGTGTTGACGGCTGGTCAGCTATTGCGGCGTTCGCACGTGCGACGAGTGACCAAGCGCACCAAGAGCAAGCCCATCGATAGCTTTTTGGATCTCAAGCAAGGCGACTTGGTGGTGCATCTATCCCACGGAATTGGTGTTTATCGTGGCACTGAGTTGGTGGAAAAACATGGACAAAAATTCGAGCACTTAGTAATCGAATTCGACGGAGGGACAAAGCTCTTTGTACCGAGTTCCAAGATCGAGCTGGTTCAGCGCTATGTGGGCGGAACCAAGAGTCGTCCCAAGCTGGCGAAAATAGGGGGTCTTGCCTGGGCCAAGCAGAAGAAAGCGGCAGAGCGGGCCGTGCAAGATATGGCTGTCGAACTGCTGGAACTGCAAGCGCGTCGACGGAGCCAGCCGGGGATCGCGTTCGCTGCGGACAGCATTTGGCAGAATCAATTCGATGCTTCATTTTCCTACGTGGAGACTCCAGATCAACTGACCGCCATTGCCGCGGTTAAGAAAGACATGACCACGACGCGTCCCATGGATCGATTGATCTGCGGCGACGTGGGATTCGGCAAAACAGAAGTAGCCATGCGCGCAGCCTTCAAGGCCATCGATAGTGGCTATCAAGTCGCAGTGTTGGTGCCGACGACGGTGTTGGCGGAGCAGCACTATAAAACGTTCCGCGAGCGAATGGCAGAGTTTCCGTTTGATATCGAGAAGCTCAGCCGGTTTGCAACACCAGCCAAACAACGCGAGACAGTCAAGGGAATCGGCAGTGGCAGAGTCGATATCGTAGTCGGTACACATCGTATCGCTTCCAAGGATCTCAAGTTCTACAACTTGGGTTTGCTAATTATCGACGAAGAGCAACGCTTTGGTGTGGAAATTAAAGAGCGTCTGAAGCACTTGCGCACCAACGTCGATGTATTGACCTTGTCTGCCACGCCCATTCCACGAACACTGCACATGTCACTAGTTGGCGTCCGCGATATTTCTAATTTGGAAACGCCCCCCGAAGATCGGCTAAGCGTTGAGACTCGGACGATTCGCTTTGACGAAAACGTCATTCGCAATGCGATACTCCGCGAATTGAATCGTGGCGGACAGATTTATTTTGTCCACAATCGTGTTCAAGATATCGAGGAAGTTGCTGCCAAGATCAAACGCATCGTGCCGGAAGCGAGCCTCGTAATTGGGCACGGCCAAATGCACGAAGGTGAACTCGAGCAAGTCATGATCGATTTCATCGAGCACAAGTACGATATTCTGTTAGCTACGACCATCATCGAGAGCGGTTTGGATATCCCCAACGCAAACACTATTTTTATTGACGATGCGAACCGTTATGGCTTGGCCGAGTTGCATCAGTTGCGCGGTCGTGTTGGACGCTACAAGCATCAAGCCTACTGTTATTTGTTGGTGGATCGTCACAAACATCTTTCGCCCGACGCGGCGCGGAGATTGCACGCGATTGAGGAATACAGCCAGATCGGTGCGGGCTTCGGAATCGCCATGCGCGATTTAGAGATTCGCGGGGCCGGTAACCTGCTCGGAACCCAGCAAAGTGGACATATCGCAGCCATCGGCTACGAACTCTATTGCCAGTTATTGGGCAATGCGATTCGCGAGCTGACACATCAACCGCCTAAGCTTTCCGTCGATGTCGAGATTGATCTGCCCATACAGGCATTCCTGCCTGTCGAGTATGTTCCCGAGCTCCGACATCGGATCGATATTTACCGTCGTTTGAGCCGTATAGCTGACGTCAGTGAGTTGGACGATTTGAGGGATGAGCTGCAAGATCGCTTTGGTAAAGTGCCCAAGCCAGTGACTCTGCTTCTGCAAGTGGCCGAGCTGAAGATCGACGCGTCCCTGTGGTTCGTGCGATCGTTGCAAGTCGAAGACAACTACCTGGTGATGACCTATAGCAACCGTCAGCGAATAGAGCACTTGGCCAAACTGCACGATCGCAGGCTGAGGATAGTCGACAATCAGAAGGCGTATTGGGTGACCGAGCTCAAGGGGGGCAAGGTCGATTGGTTGAAAGAGGCGCAAACCGCGTTTCGATCTGCATGACGCACGCCGCCGAGAGTTTTTCACATCCCGACGCGAACTTGGGATTTGCCGTCGGTCCGCGACTTCAAACATGGCAACTTCAGTACTTAACCTTTGGGTGATGGTGGCGATGGTTGCCCCATGGGGGACAAAACGGCTTTTTCAGACAAACTTCGGAGAAGTTGGGGCAACTCTTTGGTAGACTTGGAAGGTCGCGTGTCTGCCCGCATCGCGTTTCCATGGTAATTCTCGTGCTGCTACTTTCGTTATGGTCAAGTCTCGAATCGGTCCGTTCGCGTTAGAAGCGCCACTTTCTAAGCAGAAGAGTACGGGGCAAGTATTTCGCGGAATTCATTTAGAGCAAAAGAAGCTCGCCGCACTGCGCGTGTTTCCAATTCCACTGGGAATGACGCCCGAAAGTCGCCAGGCCTTTGCCAGCCAATTGGAGCAACTGAAACAATTGCGTCATCCGGGTATTGTCCGCTGTTATGGCGGCGGCTTTGATACCCGCAATGCATACTTGGCCTACGAGTTGGTGGATGGCGAGTCGCTGGCCAATCTATTGTCGCGTCGCGAGAAACTGCCCTGGGAGACAGCGCTTGAAATGAGTCAGCGGTTGGCCGAGGCGTTGCAGTACGCGCATCAGATGGGGTGGATTCACGGGCGTTTGCGACCTGGTAAAGTACTTGTCAGCGCTCAAGGCGCACCCAAAATAGGCGATTGGCGGAGGGAGGCGATTACGTCGATGATTGGTGACGGTCCACCAACGCCGAGGCAATTGCAATTTACTGCTCCGGAGATTCTGGCGGGCGGTGCAGCCGATGAAAAATCGGATCTATACTCGCTGGGAGCCGTGATGTTCGCCATGTTGACTGGAGCACCACCCTTTAGCGACAAGGATATCAACGGGCTAATCCAAAAAATTCAACACGATCCGGTCGAGTCGGTCAGCTCCAAAGTGATGGATTGTCCGGTGTGGTTGAACGCGATCGTCGAACAGTTGTTGGCCAAAGATCCGCGAACGCGACCATTCAGCGCAACGGCACTGCAATTGGCCTTCAAGGAAGCTCAGTGCAGGCAGTCAGAGGGAGTGGGGGTTTTGCAGCATGTGACGTCGGGCTTCAGCCCATTGCAGCTGAAGGGGGATCGCGAAGAGGCGGAGAAGGTTTTAGGGATCAAACACAAAAAGAAATCTAGAAACTCGGACACCTCTATCTTTGAACGTCCTTGGTTTCTGGTACTCGCACTGAGTATGGCTGTAGCTGCGGCGGTGTGGTTCATGTTGCCGCTGGGCGAAGAGTCGCTGAGGCGGCGCGCTGAGTCGCTGCTACCGCCACATAGCGAAGAATGGATGGATTGGAACAATGCCCGAGATGACTACCTCGCGGGACTAGTCGAACGATTTCCAGATGGGAAACATGCGGAATGGGCCGCTGAACAAGTTCGCTGGGTCAATGCTCGCGAAGCCGAACGGAGGCTCGATCGCGACGAGCGATTGGATAGAAAGGAGGGTTGGAGTCAAGCTCAGATACAGTACGCCGATGCTCGCGAATACGAGAGGTTCGG
Source organism: Pirellulaceae bacterium (assembly GCA_041736515.1). Taxonomy (GTDB): domain Bacteria; phylum Planctomycetota; class Planctomycetia; order Pirellulales; family Pirellulaceae; genus Aureliella. The sequence goes on along the minus strand of JBGSTP010000215.1, from coordinate 9,795 downwards.
CGACCTGGCCACGGCACTCGACAAGTACCGGGCCATCGTTGGTCTGTTTAAGAACAATGCACAGAATCGGCCCATGGTTGATTTGGCTGCCGAGGGCGTTGCCCGAATAAAAAAGAAGGGACTCGGTCCCAACGAACTGCAACGGTTCCTAGCTCAAAAGATGAACGAAGCGGCTGCGGCCTACGAACGAGCGCGAATCGCGGAAGCCAAACTAAAATGGGAGTCCATCGTGGAGCTCTACTCGGGGATTCAAGAAGTTGCCCCCATCGTCAACGATGCTCAGCAGCGCCTGAACGAAATCAACAACCGAAATTGAGTTTCGCGGCGCGGATCACAAGCGGGCTCGTCGTAACAAGCCCGCTTGTGCACGTTATGGTCGACCATGCATCATGAGCGACGTATGTTAGGCATGCGGCTTAGTTTGGAACTAAATTGGGCTGGAAGCGTTTGGCAATGGATTCGACGGGAATGGGCGTTACCGTAGGATTGCCGATCATATCCGTTCGCAGAATATCGTCTGACTGGGAAGCTTCTGTCGCTGCCTGGTACTGGACAATGAAGGCACCAATCTGCAGATAGTTTTCTTGATACACGGGCGGCCAGAATTGTTCACTGCGGTTTGCCAACGTCCGGGCTAATAAACGTGTTGCCCGTCCACTGAAGCCGCTGAGCACCATCTCGAGCCGACCGAGCGATTCGCGATAAACATAGAACACCAGCGCCGTATCTTGACCACCCGCATAGGCCCAGGTGCCATCTGCCTGCTCGTAATAAATGCCAGGCTCCTTGGCCTCTTCATTTTTGCTCAACCGCATGCCTGCCGAGGCGCTAGGAATATGGGGGTCGTGTTCGCGATAACGCAGAAAGAAGGGGCACTTGCGATCGGATGCTTTTTCAACTTCGTCCTGCGATTCAAACGGTGTGGCCTGGAATGTTTCGGCGATTATCAACTCAACCACTGGATTGCTCTTTACGCTTCCCAGGCAAATGAGCGCTTTATCGCCAGCCGTTGAAGTAAAGCTCTCGAAGACTTTGGTCGATCGTCCGATGGCTTCCTCGGGTTCGACATTGCCGGGACTCCAAACCAAAGTCTGCTTGAGGAGCTCCGGATGCGTTGGCAGCTCGCGAGTTTGTTCGCTTTGCGCTAGCTTGTCGGTGCCACCCAGCGTGGTAACCCCATTGAGGACTTCGCCCATCAATACGGCATCGGAAGCGACGACCCAAGCCGTTTCCGGAGCCAGATCGCTATCGGGACGGCGTACACCGATGCAAATCTCTAACTTGCGACGCCGCGCGACCACTTCCCAAAAATGTTCGGGTTTAACCGCGAACAGTGCCCCAGGCAATTCGTCAGCGGAGGCGTGTCCATACTCGACCAGGTAATCGCACAATCGCGAAAGAGCTTCCAGCGGTATGTACTTGGCCTCGTTCTTTAACAGCGAGGCGACCTGGTGTCGGTCGAGGCCGGTATACTCCACAATCGCCTTGATCGTTCCAGGGCGTTTGCGACGGTCAGGGGTGTGTCCTAGAAGTTCAGCAAGCCGAAATTCGTATCGCATGAGTTGCGTCTTTTTCTTCGAGTAAACAGAAAGGTAGATAGAGCTACAGTGACACCGCCATTGTTACTGTTAATGCCAGAATAGACACCCTAGAGCAAAATTGCTAGTCCTGCTTCGAAACATTTCCGAAATGTTGGCGGCGTTGGACGAAGATCCTGGATGATTTCTGATGAAAACCGCGTGGGTGGCACTTTTCGTGAAAAGGGTCCGGCGCCGAATTCTTTCAGCGAATTTTCGCGCGGCATTCTAGGTTGGCTGGCAAGCCCTAAGCGGCATGAATAGGCGTATTACTACGCGAATCTGAGGTTCTAAGCCGAAAGATACGAGTTGGACAGCGCCACCATAGGATCGAATATCAGCTCGAAGCGCCTGCGAGTGGGTCGTAAGTGTGTGTATTTCTTAGGATTTTTTCCAACTTCAACCTGGCGCGTCGAGCTGTTAACTTGTTTGGAAACTAAGCGCTAGGCTCCGAGCGTACGGGCTAGGATCGATTTGGCTTCCGCAATGGATGTCGTGCCTTCGACGATCGTTCTACCACCTTTGAAAATGGTTATCGTCTGCTGTGGCGTACGTAGACGCACAAAAAAAGCGTTCTGCTGAACTTCACCGAGCGGAGTCAGCTTTGCGGCGATTTGTGGTAAAGACTCAGACACTAAGCCGGGCGGCAATAATTGAATAGCGTTCTTGCCGCAGAGAATGGTGGCTTCGGTGCGTAGCTGTCCGTCAAGGAATGGAAACTGCCGCAGGCTGCATGCCGGGCAATACTGCTGTTTCGAAAGACCAATCAATCGAAAATCGGTGTGCCAAGTATCGATGACCATCAGCTTGCGACAAATATCTGCCGCATTTCCACTCAAGATTTTCAGGGCCTCGCCTGCTTGTAGGCAAGCAATCAGTCCAACTGCGGGACCGAGCACGCCGGCAGAGTCGCATGTCTCGAGCGCTTCGCGCGGTGGCAACTCGGGCACCAGGCAACGAAAACAAGCCGTTTCACCGGGAATGATCGTCAGGACTTGCCCGCTGGCGCCCAGGCAGCCACCGTGAACCCAAGGAAGGCTGGATTTCACGCAATAATCGTTGATGACAAAACGCGTTTCAAAGTTATCGGTGCCATCGAGGATTAGATCGCATTCGCTAGCTAAGCTCTCGATGTTTTGAAACGAAAGATCTTCGACGATGGCCTCAATCTGAATCGAGCTATTGATGCTGGCCAGCATATCGGCAGCAGCAGCAGCTTTGGGACGCGATAACCGCGCATCGCTCTCCGTAAACAGAGTTTGTCGCTGGAGGTTGCTCCATTCGACCCAGTCGCGGTCCAGTAGACGAAGAGAGCCTACCCCTGCCCGCGCTAACCTTTCAGCAATGACCGAGCCCAGTGCACCACAGCCGCAGATTAGTACCCGCGCAGCTTTAAGTCGCAACTGTCCTTCTGGGCCAATCGAGCTAAATCGCTCCTGTCGAGAGTAGCGAGAGTTTTCCGATGCTTGCACAGTTATGGGACTCACTTCCGATTGATAGCAAACGCGAGATTCTAGCATTGTACTCGACCCGCGCAACTCGCTATTGTTCGGGAGTATGGTGTTTAGAAGAATTGCTGATCAAGAACTATTTACGTTAGTGCAGTCGGGCGATGATTGCAAAAGAGGGAAAGATGCGCACCAGTCTCATTGTTCCTATATTCAACGAAGTCGAGAACATTCCATTGCTCATCGAACGGGTGGGATCAGTCATGGATCAGCTCATCGGCGAGAGCGAGCTGATCCTGGTCGATGATGGATCCCAGGACGGTTCGAGCCAGCTCTTAGATCAGATGGCTCAAACGGACGCTCGCCTGCGGGTGGTCCACTTCCGTCGAAACTATGGGCAGACGGCAGCCATGCAGGCTGGTATCGAGCAGGCGCGCGGTGAGTACCTGGTCATGCTGGATGGCGATCTACAAAACGAACCTAAAGATATCCCGGGCATGATCGAGCAGCTCGACGCTGGTTACGATTTAGTACACGGCTGGCGCAAGAACAGGCACGACGCCTTCGTGACTCGCAAGCTGCCAAGTCGCATAGCCAATTGGCTGATCTCTCGTGTGACGGGCTTCCCCATTCACGATCTTGGTTGCACATTGAAAGCCATGCGTCGCGAGATTGCCATCGAACTCGAACTCTACGGTGAGATGCATCGTTTCATACCTATTTTGGCGCATTGGCGCGGAGCGCGCTGTTTGGAAATGGTAACGACACACCATCCCCGCCAATTCGGGAAGACCAAGTATGGACTTTCGCGAACGATGCGGGTGGTATTGGACTTGTTGACCGTCAAGTACATGGTCGACTACTATGCGAGCCCGATGAAACTGTTCGGACGAATCGGTTTCGCTTTCTTGGCCGCCGGTTTGCTTATGCTGCTCGGAACTGTGGGCATGAAGTTCGCGCTGGACTTCGATATGACGGGCAATCCACTATTGATCATGGGCTCCGTGTTATGCATCGTCAGCGTGCAGCTCTTTAGCGTTGGACTTTTGGGCGAAGCCAACACGCGTTTGTACTATCGCCGCAATGAGCGGCGTCCGTTTGCCATTCGCAGCGTGGTTTCGAGCGCACCGGAATCGCAAGTCATCGCACTTCCCCTTAAGAGAGCTGCCTAGCGGAGAAACCGGACTCCATTACGTTGCGTTATGCCTTGCCTTGGGCAATCGAACCTGAAACCAAACCGCGTTTGCGATTTTAACCCGGATGCGGCAACTTCTGCATGCCAACTCTTGACCGTCAGGTACAAAGAAGAGCAGGATCGCAACACCCGTGCGCCACATTCGAGTACGCAATGCCTATTCCGTTCGACAACACTTACGCTCAATTACCAAATGAATTCTTCGCGCGAGCTAAGCCAACACCAGTGCGCGAGCCCAGCCTGATACGCCTGAACCAAGCATTGGCGACCAAATTGGGGATCGATGCTGAATGGTTGGATTCTGGAGATGGGCTGGCGATATTGGCCGGCAACCAAATCGCGGAGGGCTCCGAGCCGCTGGCGATGGCTTACTCGTGGCACCAATTCGGCGGCTTCTCACCGCAACTTGGCGATGGCCGCGCCATTCTGCTGGGTGAAGTTATTGGCAACAATGGCACGCGCTACGACATTCAACTTAAGGGCTCCGGGAGAACACCATTTTCACGCCGTGGCGACGGACGTTCGGCCCTTGGGCCGGTGCTACGCGAATACATCGTATCCGAAGCGATGGCTGCGTTGGGCGTTCCGACCACTCGGGCGCTAGCCGCAGTTGCAACTGGCGAACTTGTGCTTCACTCTGGCTACGTTCCGGGCGGCGTGTTCACTCGCGTTGCACAGTCGCATATTCGCATCGGAACGTTCCAGTGGTTTGCCGCTCGGCAAGATTTTGACAACTTGCGAATCCTCGCCGACTATGCGATCGACCGCCACTATCCCACCGCGCGCGATGCAGCGAATCCTTACTTGGCGTTGCTCGAAGCTGTAATCGAGAAGCAAGCCAAATTGATCGCGCACTGGATGCAGTTTGGATTTATTCATGGAGTCATGAATACAGACAACATGAGTATCTCCGGTGAGACAATCGACTACGGCCCGTGTGCGTTCATGGATGCTTACCATCCATTGAATACGTTCAGCTCCATTGATACCGAAGGACGTTATGCATTCACGAACCAATCGACGATTGGCCATTGGAATCTGACACGATTTGCGGAGACGCTACTGCCGCTGATCGATGCAAGTGAGGCACGCTCGATCCCCATGGCCAAAAACGCTCTCGAAAAATTCCCAGCGATTCACCGAAATGAATTGCAACAACGCTACACTGCCAAAATCGGGATTGTCCCAAGTGAATCGAATTCTGAATCAGGCACGAATTCAGAAGATTGGAATTTGGTCGAATCGCTTCTCAACGCAATGGCTCAAGGGCAAGCCGATTTTACGCTTGTATTTCGGCATCTCACAGAAGCGATCGACAGTGGCGATGACAGCGCAGTCGTCGGCCTGTTCGACCAATCCGATACGATTACGCAGTGGCTCGGTGATTGGCGTGCACGTCTGAGGGATGGCAACGTCGATCGGGCCGTCGAGTTAATGCGACGCTCTAATCCGGTCTTTATCCCTCGCAATCATCGCATTGAAGCAGTGCTCCAAGCCGCCGATAACGGCGACTACGAACCGTTCCACAAGCTCAACGACTTGCTGCAGCTCCCCTACACGCCGCAAACCGACTTCGCTGAGTTCGAATCGCCACCCGCGCCCGGCGAAGTCGTCCAAGCAACCTTTTGTGGGACTTAGCTGCTAAAATACCGAAACTTGGTGAACTCAATCGGTAGGATACTGGCAGTCCGATTTGGCTTGGTTTTGGGAACGTAGATGACTTATAATACGGTGCAGCGTTTTGTTTGTGTGGTCGCCAGTTTAGCACTCGTAGACACACCCGCTCTGGGCGACGATGCTTTTCAAGATCGCGTGGCGCCGATATTAGAACGCCGCTGCATAACTTGTCACAACGATGCGCAGTTGGCGGGCGACGTCTCGCTGCAATCCGCTGCAGTTGCAATGGCGAGCGGCTCGATCGAGCCGGGTGATGCCGACGGCAGTCACTTGATCGATCTGATCACTGCCAAGGACGGCAAAGCCGGGATGCCCAAGGATGCTGAGCCCCTGAGTCCCGAAGAAGTTGACTTGATTCGCAGCTGGATTGAGGCCGGAGCAAAATGGCCAGAGGACCTGCGACTTGAGACTCCTCACTTAAGTAACTTTGACTGGTGGTCCTTTCAGTCGCTGGAAAAACCGGAGATCCCGCAAACGAACGACCCGTGGGTGCGCACGCCGATCGACGCGTTTGTCTTGCAGCAACTCGAACAACAAGGACTCAAGCACTCCGAGGAAGCGGATCGTCGAACGCTGATTCGTCGATTGAGTTTCGATTTACTGGGCCTGCCGCCGACTCCTGAAGAAACGGACGCGTTCGTTAGTAGTCCGGATCCGCTCGCCTACGAAAAACTGGTCGATCGCATATTGAAATCCGAACACTACGGCGAACGTTGGGCGCGACACTGGTTGGATATCGTCAAGTATGCGGACACCTGTGGATACGACAAAGACAAGTTGCGGCCCAACGCGTGGCCCTATCGTGATTACGTAATTCGGTCACTCAACGAAGACAAACCTTACGCGAAGTTTGTCCAGGAACAGATCGCTGGTGATGAGCTGTTTCCGGGTGAGCCCGATGGAATCCTCGGGCTGGGCTTCATCGCCGCAGGCCCTTGGGATTTTATCGGCCACGTCGAAGTCTCCGAGTCGAAAATCGATGGCAAAGTGGCTCGCAACTTGGACCGCGATGACATGGTCAGCAACGTGCTCAATACGTTTTGCAGTGTGACGATACAATGCGCGCGATGCCATGACCACAAGTTCGATCCGTTTTCTCAGCAACATTACTACGGCTTGCAAGCGATCTTTGCCGCTGTCGATCGTGCCGACCGCCCCTTCGATCTAAAACCAGAGACAGCTACGGAACGCAAGAGGTTTGAATCGCAATTGCGCGAGCAAACAACTAACCTTGCTGAAGTGCAACGCGAGATCGACGAGGCGGGTGGTCAGGCGTTGGTGGTCCTGCGCGGGCAAGTTGCCAAGTTACAGTCGGAAAGCCAAGTAGTTAAGGATCCTGAGTTTGGTTACCACAGTGCGATTGCGGCGGAGTCGGACTCCAGCAAGTGGGTTGAACTGCAACTTGAACAACCAGTCAACATTAGCAAAGTTGCGTTGCACCCCTGCCACGATGATTTTGCTGGTATCGGCGCGGGCTTTGGTTTTCCAGTGCGCTTCAAAATCGAAATTGCAGGTAGCGACGCCAACGATGAAGCTGAGTGGCATACCATCGCCGATCAAACCGCTGAGGATTTTCCGAATCCGGGCTTACGACCCGTCGAGTATCTGTGTTCGGTCACGGACGTTCGACGAGTGCGCATCACGGCCACGCAGCTCGCGGAACGGAAGAAAGATTTTATCCTCGCAATGGCGGAACTTGAGTTGTTCGATGCGGATTCGCAGCCGATCGAGCTTTCAGTTTGTGCAACCGTGGCGGCTCTGGATTCGACGGAAGCCCACGTGCGGTGGCGGAAGTCCAACTTGATCGACGGCAAATGGGCACGCAGTCATAGTGCCGAAGCCGAGGTGCAGCTTGCGGACGCGATGCAACGACTTGATGACCTGCTTGCAACTTGCGAAACGCCCGAGCGGCTGGAACGGCGGCAGGTGATTGAGCGATCGATCGCGGCTATCGAAGCTAAGTTGCATGCGCTGCCTCAACCCGCGATGGTGTACGCGGCGACGACTGATTTCAAAGTCGAAGGCAACTTCAAGCCTACGGGCGGAGCGCCTCGACCGATTCATGTACTGATCCGTGGCGAAGTCGAGCGTCCGGGCGACGTCATCGAACCAGGCCTCCTGCCACTTCAGGCCGAGGACGATTGTCGACTTGGTGGCGATCTCTCCGAATCCGAACGCCGCGCGGAGCTTGCACGATGGATGACGCAACGCGAGCACCCACTGGTTTGGCGGTCGATCGTGAATCGCATTTGGCAATATCACTTTGGGGATGGGATTGTCGCCACCCCCAACGATTTTGGACGCATGGGATCCAAGCCAACTCATCCTGAGCTGTTGGATTGGTTGGCTTGCGAGTTCCGCGATAACGGTCAATCGTTTAAAGATCTGCATCGTTTGATCGTCACCAGCAGCGTCTATCGTCAGCTGTCGCATCATGGCGCTGCGAACACCGCCATCGATGGCAACAACCGTTATCTGTGGCGTATGAATCGTCGTCGGCTCGAAGCGGAAGAGATTCGCGATTCGATTCTGCAAGTCTCCGGTGCACTGGATAAGACGATGGGTGGCCCTGGCTACTATTTGTTCGAACTCGAGCGACCCCAGCACTCGCCGCACTACGAGTATCACAAGTTCGATCCGACGAATCCGGCGTCGCATCGCCGGAGCATCTATCAGTTCCTGGTGCGTTCGCAGCCCAATCCATGGATGACAACACTCGACTGTGCCGATTCCTCGCAGAGCACTCCGCGGCGGAGCGAGACGCTGACTTCGCTGCAGGCACTGTCGCTGCTGAACAACCGCTTCAATCTCGTGATGGCGGAGCGCTTCGCTCAGCGGCTTGAGCAGGAAGCTGACACGCTGGAAGGCCAAGTCGACTTGGCTGTGCGTTTGGTGGTTCAAAGAGCATCGACGCAGGAAGAGAGCGACGAACTACTGGGCTTTGCCCGCGAGCATGGGCTGCCGAACCTGTGTCGGTTTTTGTTTAACCTGAGTGAATTTGTTTTCGTGGATTAGCTGCCATGACTTCGAGACGAGAGTTCTTATCGCAACTCGGCAGCGGCTTCGGCTCGCTCGCCCTTGCAGCCATGCTGCAGGAGGAAAGTCGAGCTGACCCAATGCGCCGCGCGCAGATTTTGCATCATCCGCCGAAGGCCAAACGCGTGGTTCAGTTGTTCATGGCCGGTGCTGCGAGCCACTTGGACCTATGGGACTACAAACCGTTCTTGGAAAAGCACCACGGCGAGGAATCCGATTTTGGCGAGCACGTGGAGGCGTTTCAGAATGGACTCGGGCCGTGGATGAAGTCGCCATTCGCATTCGCGCGTTATGGCGAATCCGGCAAGATGCTCAGCGAAGTTGTCGCGCCCCTGGGTGAGTGCGTGGACGACATCGCCTTCATTCACAACATGGTCGGCAAAACCGGCGTGCACTCCCAAGCGACGTATCTGCAAGCCACAGGTTTTCAGCGGCCAGGCTTCCCAGGCATGGGCGCTTGGGTGAGTTACGCACTGGGGTCGATCAACGAGAATTTGCCGACTTTCGTGGTGTTGCCTGACCACCGTGGCTTTGCGAGCAACGGACCGAAGAACTGGGGTTCGGCGTTCTTGCCGGCCAGCGCACAGGGCACCACGATCTTTCCGCAACGCGAGAATCCCATCGAAGATCTGATGCCGCAGGCGGAGTTTGCGAATCGGACCAGTGACGCTGCCGGGCTCGCGATGCTGAATCGATTGAACAGTCGTTATCAGTCCCAACGCCCCTCGTTGTTACACACAAATTAGAGGGCGGCTCCGGGTCCAAAGGTTAGCCAAGCATTGGCGAAGTCGTGCATGCGTTGGATGCCAATCCACACGGTTTGTGGACCAGGTGGAGCAGCACCGCTGCGAACAACATAGCC